>CAYJWZ010000011.1:13841-17195 GCA_964374055.1 uncultured Candidatus Saccharibacteria bacterium
CAAAAAGCATCGCCCCGGCCTACAACGACCGTAACTCTTCATCCGAAACTGCTCCTAAAAAATGGACTCGCGGATTGACCCAGTGCCGCTCGGCAAATTTTTCCAAGGCGGCTCGCTCCGGGCCATCACCAACAATAACTAATTGCACGTCGCCATGCTTCACCTGATCCAGCGCTGCAAACGCTTCGATTAATACATCAAACCCCTTACGAGGAACTAACCGCCCGACTGCTAAGATATAGGGAGTAAGGGTGTCAGGAACTTTGCCTTTAGAGTTCCTGACACCTTCAGGACGAAACCATTCCTCCCCAATTCCCGGCCATATTTTCACTACCTGCTGTTCCATCGCCCCCAGTGCCAACAACTGTTGCTTGGTCCGATCATTAATATAAACAACTCGATCAGCACCCTTTATAACGCGTGCCAATTTCCGGCGGGTTCCACGTGCCGCTAGCCATGTATCAATTTCCATAGCGTACGTAAAGACCACGTACGGCAACCCCAAGTATTTTTTCAAATAATAGCCGAGCAACCCTTCAAACAATGCCTTGCCACAGAACAGAACTTGATATGGTTCGCTACTAACCTTAGCCCGCTTAACTTTCTCATAGAGTTTAATAAAGAGCGGCAGCCACTTGGGGCGGATAATCGGCCAGAAAAAGCGCCGCTGCGACGGTTCAATAACCTCCACCCCGTTCGCCGGTAGATACGTAGCAATACTCTGTAGATAGTTCTGTATTCCGCCCCGTCCAGACCAATTTTCTGTCAACAAAAGCACCTTCATAGAATGTAAGACAATACTATCATGTTCCTCCCCTGACAAGGGGAGGTAGGAAGGGGTTTAGTATGCCTTCACCAGTTTAACGCCCTTGTAGTAATACGTCAGAATCTTTTTAAAATCCCAGTCGTCTTTGGCTGCAAACCCATACGCTCCTTGCGCGCTCATCCCCGTACAATGTCCCACACAGCGCGACGCCACGTGATGCGGATCTTTTACTGATTGTAAATGCGTAAACCGATCCGTCCCCCACACTTCTTTGCCACTCCGTGTCCGCCCATCCGAATCCGAGAAATACACCGTCGATACCGGCTTATCGCCCTCACTATTCGTCACAATCACACCCCGCATTTTGTTAAAGACGGAAGACATCCGCGGCGTAATAATTTCATATTCATACCCACGATAAATCTGATCAGTCGCCGTTGAACCAATATCGTAATCCCGAGCCACATTTCGCCCACCCGTCACTACCTTGTGATACAAAGCGTAGGTTCGGGCCGCAATCGAGAGTGCTAACAAATAATTCTCCGGCCCTTCACCGGATGTTTCCCCCAAACCGCGCAAATAAAATTCCGTCCGCAATTGATTAATTGTCCACAGTTCATTACACCCCGCGCACTTTCGGATCTCAATAACTCCCCGAAAACGATTATAGTTTTTTCCCGGAATCGTTTTCGAAGGGTCGGAATAAGTGAGAACCTGCATAATTGCGCTATTTAATGGCACGAGCCGCACTACATCTTCTGTGTCATTCTGCAACCCCGCGCCACGAATATGATATTTACCACCCGACCAGCTAATTTTTACAACTTTTCCGGCGGCCAGGGTAGCAATAGTTTGCGAGCCCTCGCGCACCTGAAACTTGCCGTCCGAAGTGACTTCAATTAACTTGTTACTCGGCACCCCAAAAATCCCAATCCGCAGTTCCGGATTATCCGAAATCCCGGCCACCGCCCGGCGCGTCACCCCCCCGCTGGAACCACTACCGGAAGCAGTGCTTACAACCGCCCCACAAATCCCCGCGCTACCCCTACCGACGCCCTTCGCCTTATGAAAGGCCATTGATTTAGTGAGCGCTGCTAACGTCTTAATCTCGTTGCAGGAAATTCGCTTCCGCCACCACGCTTTTTCACTCTCGCTCGGATTGCGTTTATATATTCGAATAAACTCGGTCAGCACATCCTTTATCAACTGCTCCTTCGAAGCTGGCTTAACCGCGACGGTTGTCTTTGTCGTCGTTCCCGCAACGGCCGGCGCCTTCAACGTCTGTGCCTTTGCGTATCCAATCGCACCTAACAATGCTTCGTATGTTTTCTTATCTCCACTCGTCACCCGGTCTACCCAGTAACTATGTTCTTCCGCTCCCGGCGCTCTCCCCACTACCGTCATAAACGCTTCATCCACTCGATCTGTCAGCGTAGCTGCCAAACCCTGAGCCGGTCGAAGGGCAACTCCCACAACAACCAAAATCGCAAATAACAAAAAACCTTTCCCCAATTTCCCAGACATACTTTCCCTATGATAGCAGATTAACAAAAAGAAGTTGACGGCAAGACATCACACATAGTAGTATTAGTCAAGTTTACCTATGGAACCGCAGAAACTCGTCGTTATCATCCCCGCCCTCAATGAAGCGCGGACGATTGCTGACGTCATCAAAAAAATTCCCGAGCGGTTTGATGCCATCAAAGAAACCGAAATCATTGTCGTTGATGACGGCTCAACCGATGCCACTGCCGAGCTTGCCCGTGCCGCTGGCGCCACCGTGGTCAGCCATCAGCAAAATCTTGGTGTCGGTGCCGCATTTCACACCGGCTTGAGCGCTGCTCTAGCCGCTGGCGCTGATATCATCGTGAATATCGATGCCGATGGCCAATTTAGCCCGGCCGACATCCCCGCCCTCATTACTCCCATCCGGCAAGGCAAGGCTGGTTTTGTGACCACCACTCGCTTTCGCAAAGCCGAATTCAAACCCGCTATGCCGGAAGTGAAGCGCTGGGGCAATAAAATGATGACCTATATTATCAATGCTCTTACTGGTAAACAATTTACTGACGTTTCCTGTGGTTTCCGCGCTTACTCGCGCGATACTGCCCTTAAGCTAACCCTCTTCGGTAAGTTTACGTACACCCAGGAAACGTTTATTGATTTGGCTTTCAAAGAAGTGACCATGAAAGAAATACCGCTCAAAGTCCGCGGCGAACGTGAGTTTGGTACCTCACGCGTCGCTTCTAACCTGTGGCGCTACGGCGTTAAAAGTGCCACCATTATTTTCCGGGCCGCGCGGGACCACTACTCGTTTTATCTCTTCGGCATCCCTGGCATTATCGTTTGCCTGCTCGGCCTAGCCACCGGGATTTTTGTACTCGTGCACCTCTTAATGACCAGCCAAACACATCCCTATCGTTCACTCGTTCCCGCCACCGGCATCCTGCTTACTGTCGGCTTCTTACTGTTTGCGCTTTCGATGATTGCCGACATGCAGCACCGCAATCGCCTGCTTCTTGAAGAACTGCTCTACCACGCTCGCCGAAGAGCATATAAAACCCCCTCGATCTCCCTTATCAGGGGGA
>CAYJWZ010000012.1:0-17192 GCA_964374055.1 uncultured Candidatus Saccharibacteria bacterium
GAGGTTGTCGGCCACGAACCGAGTGGAAGCTGACGGCAAATCAAGTGACCCGCTGCCAACAACCAGCACATTGTGGAGAGCATACACTGATCCGTTTTGCACCGCTGTCGGCAATGTCTCTGTCGGCAACCCGCGATGAGCTGCCTTCAGTTGCTGCCACCGTTTGGAAGCAGTAATCCGATTGAGTTGACGCTCGAGCTTGTCGTGCGCCTCCTGTTCGGCTTGCTTCTCGCGGTGGGTCTCGACTTCCTGTACGTGTTTGGCGCGTCCTTGCTTCACTTGCTCACGATGTACAGCACGACGTTTCTTGTGCCGTTTCTTCCACTGTTCCCGCTGATGACTGATCTGCTCGCCAATGTCGTCGGCCGAGTAGATGTAGCCATCGGGCACCGACAGCAGACACTGACGAATGGCCTCGGATGCTGCGGATGGCCGGTCCACCACCTTGGTACGATCACCGGAAGCGTAGTCAATGCCCATGAGATCTGGGTTATCCTCAAACGTCGCGTCCGGGTCGACACCCCAGTTGATATTCTGGTGACGCTCGAGATTCCGGGCATATTCGTTTGAACCCACCACGCTCCAAGTTCCATGCCCAAGGCGGGATCGCCATGTGGCGTGATCGAAGAACTGCTGTAGTACCTGAATCTGCCGTCCGGAATCGACGGTAGAATCGACAAACAGGATGTGCTTACCTTGTAGCGTGTGCTGATCAGCAAACTCCTGCAGCCGATCCTCATCGAGACGCCCCCCACTTTGGTCAACCTTCAGCGAATACATGGTCGCGAGACCAAGGGCACGCATTAGGACGATGCAAGGCAGACGTCCGCCACGGTCCACCGACACGAGAACCGTTTGGTTGAGATCAACCTTGAATCGGCGCAAGTGTTTGGTGACTGCCCGATACAGCCCGTGATACGGAACAGCACGCGCAATGCGTTCCATCTCGCCCACGGCTTTCAGCATGGCCGTCGCCCGTTCGTATTCAGCGCAGCTGATGCGAACAGTGATGTCCTCGATGTGCTCCATGACGTTGCGATCACGCAACAAGGGAACCTTGAAGAAGTACTTCTCCTGATCATCGTAATCGAGGCCACGCCGGTAGTCGAAACGAAACACCTTGTTTGCTTCGTCCACCAACTTCATCCGGGTAACGTGATCGAGCGATTCGAAGTCCGCAATCCGGCGGCGTTCCAGCCTGAAACGAGGTTCAAACACCTCTTCCTCAAAAGTAGGCTCGACATACGGCGGCGGACCCCAGCCACATTTTTGGTAGGCATGGAACAGGCTCCACTGAATGAGGCTTGGGGTCATCGACTGGACGAGTGTCTGACTCTGCACCATACCCATCGACATGCTCATACCCATACTCATGTGAAATTCTCCCTTCGTTGTGAAAAGAAACCTCAAAAATTCCCGTGCCATTCTTATACCAAAAATATTCCGTTCTGTCAAAAGAAAAAGGCCGTGTTCATCCTCGAACACGGCTTGTAAGAACAACGGGCCCGCTTCAGGCCCGGGCGTTGTAGCAGGGAATCTGCAGCTCCCGCCGGTAGGCACGGACTTCCTTGGCCGGCGCGCCCACGCACTCGGCAATCAGCTTGTCGGTCAGCTGGCCGAGAAACGAGCGCACTTTCGCCTTCCAGTGCTCGATCTGCTCGAGCGCGTAGCTGATGCCGTTTCTCCCGAACGCCGCCGCCAGTGAACCAAAATGAACACGCGCCGATCGAAAGATGGCCGGGTGCTCACGTTCCAACTGCTCCACCGACAGCCCCTCCTTGCCACGCAGCTGATTCAAGGTCTGGCTTGGGCAAAAGAAGGGCAGCTCAGCCCGTGAAAGTGACGTGCTCCATATCAGCTTGGGCGCGAACCGATGCTCACAGCCGGTGCACCGCGTGGTGTAATCCGTCGGGTCATCATTGAACCCCTTCAGGATTTCCACCTTGGTCATCTTGCGATTGCAGTTCGGGCAGTCACCGGTAGGCTGGTACCGCTCGCCATGGAGTGCTTCCAGCAATTCCAAGCGCAGCGACAACTGCTGATCGAGCCGTTGTTCCGCGCTCATGCGCTGCTCCACTCGCATCTCCTGACCCATCGACATGCTCATACCCATGGACATGGTAGGATCCTTTCAGTGAAAGAACATCAGGAAAAAGTACGCAAGACCGCCTCACACACTCATCCCTTCTTCAAACGATACCGAAAACCGGGACCATCTCAAGAAGAGAGCGCAATCGACATCCTATCGTTTGCGCTGAAGAACCTAGGAATCAACTCGCACGCCCGTCAGAGCCGAGGCGACCTTGGCATTCCGCCACCGCCGCCGCTCTCCCCCAACTTGCAAACGTGCCAGAATAAACGACCGGCGAATCGCACTCCCAGCCTGCCCCATTCCAACCATGCTGGCTAAGTGTCGGATGTGATCGATCACAAACCGATGTTGTTCCAACTCATCCAGGAGTTCAGAAAGTTCAAACTTGCCCAACTCGACCACACGCTGGCCGGCCAGATTAAACACTGCCATGGGGTGAGCGTGCACAAAAAGATGCAAGCGGCCCAATCCGTGCGGCCGCATGACCCGAGCCATTTCGGCAATCGCCGCCCGCCAGTCAGTCGTCCACTGCAGCGCATTATTGCAGATGATCTGATCAACGCTCTCATCCTTGAACTTGAGGTTGAGCATATCTTCTGTTACTGGCCGAACGTTCCGCACCGCCCCACCGCTGAGCTGCACACTCTTGGCCAGGATACGCTGATGACATGCGGTCATTTCCGGCGCACTGTCCACCGAGTAGATCGTGACCTTGGGCCGGGGCAGCGACTGAAGCAGTGAACCTAAGTACGTTTCGTAGAGGCCGGGCCCGGACCCAAGGCTCAAAATCGTCTCCTTTTTCTGACGATCGTTCACCTTAAAAAACTCGAGTAGCGTTTGCATGGTAAGCCGGTAGTTATGCGGCGATTCGACCACCGCCCATTCTTTCGCCCGCGCATTCCACAGCTCGCGCATCATCTCCACCACCGGCACACTAGCCTGAAACTCCTGCATAACACCGATCGGGCAACCAAGCACCCGCGCCCGTTCCAACAAACCCAACCCGTGAAGCACAGAATAGACAAACATGAGAAACCCGCGCGTGACAGCACTGGCGCCATGCAATGTTTTCTCGTTCAGCGTATACCGCTGAACTCCTTGTGCTTCCTGCTCACTCAAAATGCGCCGAATATCATCGGGCTTAAGGTCACCGAAGTCCAGAAAATCGCCCACGCTCATGGTAGCTCCCCTTATAAAAAGAACAGCCTGCTCTCAGACGACAACCAAGTATAGCCGTCTTAGAAAAAGAGCGCAACCGACATCCTGTCGTTTGCGCTATTGGAGGTGCCGGGAATTGAACCCGGGTCCAGGCTAGTTGCTGAATGCCACCGGGACTCAACTAGGACAGTTCTCCAGTTTGCGCTACCACGCGCCAGGCAAATCACTATGGCTACCCCGTCGAAACCTTTTCACCCCCTATGTATCAATCACCACCTTCTTCGGGCTGGTCTGTGCCCGCGCTTTGTTGCCAGCGAAGATGTCGCAATTCGTCCTCGGGATCGAACGGATCGCGGAAGCAGTATACCCTAGTCTCAACCGGGACTGCGAAGCCGACAACAATGGCGTCATAGCACGCCTCGCACAAGTGGAACCGATGCGCCAGCCCGTCCTTGTGGCTGCTGTAGCCCCACACATGTCTCACTTCAACGAACTCCGAGTCTTCAGTGCGACCATGCTCTATCGAACATGAGAGGCCACACTTGTTGCACGTCACCTCTTCGGGCACCAACACTTCCTTCGTGACCGTGACCAACTTTCGCTTCAACATGCGCTTCTCCTTTGTTCGTGTTGTTTGTTTTCCTCTCTTGTCACCTCAAGTGAGACAACAAAAGAGAAAAAGGTGAATCTGGGCGACTCACCTAAAAAAGTTCCGGTTTTCAATCTTGCAACTTCTTCCCACAGAAATGTTCACTTCTTAATTCTCAAACATTTTCAGAATTAAGAGGTGAAAGGATTTTATTTTTGCCAGCAAAATCCTTGAAAGCTGGCCTAACGGCCTTTGCATTCTGAATTTCAGAATGGACTTTTACGGCATCTCTTGGTGCGACCATCCCAATCTCGTGAGAGATATAGAATCGTTAGCTGGCGCTAACTTACCAAGCTCGCCGAATTTTTTACTGCTTCAACCGGAACCATTCGGTTCCAGTATGAAGTTCCCCGAAACGAGTGAACTGCATATCTACCCTTACCAGATTTCCTTTTTTTGAAACCCAGTATCTTGGGCAGAATCCGAGGCCGCACACTCGTGGGCCCTGGAACCCGTAGATGTAAGCCGTTTCTGAAACGGCTTCATCTACGCTCAGGACATCCGGGTAGTGAACAACCATGGTATTCTCCTTTCATATAAGTCCCATGGATTCAATACGCTGACGAACATCGTCAGTGCACTGAAGTATGGGGGCAATTTATGTCTAGCTTGCCCATAACTAGGTAGATTTTATGGTAACCTACGACCTTTGCGCTATAGCGCGAAGTCAGACGGCTCTTTCAGTAAGGCCAGATTGGGGAGAGCGATTTCTCTCTCTTTCTTCCGGCAGAAGAGCAAGTCCCAGGGCCTGGCACCGACTGGGTAGAAACCAAAGACCAAAAAGTCTTTAGTCCTCTCCATGGCTTGATGAGCCACTCCAGCCGGAATGACAACCGCATCGCCTTGGCTAACTTTTACGAGCTTGCCAAGCCGATGACCGCCCAGTCGCAGGGTAGCCGAACCTTGATACACGACCAACGCTTCATGCGTAGTTGAGTGGTAGTGCGGCCTCTTGTAGACCTTCCACAGCCACTCAAGGTTCCATCCCGTTTTTAAGGCGCGCTTTTTGAGCGTGGCCTTGGCCTCTGTGGCATTCATGCCGCGAAGTTTGACCATGTTCCGAGTCAGGATGACCGGAAAACGGGAATTTGGAATGAAACCGTCATCTTCGAAAAAAAGTTTTTTCATTTCTTTTGCTCCTTGTGAAAAAATGTTCAATCATCCACTTCAGAAAAATCCGTGCCCTGAGCTTGTCGAAGGGTTCTTCAACAATTCCTCTGAAGTGAGGACGAGTCGTAAGAATCGTCCTTGATGTGCTGTGGTCTCGCCTCAACTTATTGATTCGTTGAGATCCCCACTCACGCCAGGTGTGCCTTGAGCACTTGCTAGATACCTGACGCTGGCTGCTTCAGCCGGCGGCCGATAGCGGCGGAGCTTCCTGCTCCGCGATCTTCTCCCGCCAGAGCTGTTCCATCAGCTCCAGTTCGGCAAATCCTTTGCCGATCGGGACGAAGCGCTTCAGCTCCTTGGAAGCTTCGGCCGCGATGAAGGTGGCGCAGGCGCGCCGGTTTGTCTTCACCGCCTCCAGAGCATCCTTGAGCCGACCCTCGACCGTGGCCTTCGTGGCCGCCAGCATGAGCCGCCGCCCAAGCTCGACCATCCGGTCGTGCTCGGCCTTCTTGAGACGTCCTTCCAGGACGCCGGCGCCAAAGGTCTTGTCGAACGCCGCCTTGAGAGCCGAGCTAAACGAGTTCATGTTTTTCTCCTTGGTTTGTGTTTGATTTTTCCTCCCTTGCTACCTCAGCGAGATAACAAAAGAGGAAAAGGTGAATCAAGATGACTCACCCACAGTGACCGCTTATTAGGCGTTCCGGTGCTTCCCCGGAATATTACTCTCCGTTTTTATCGACGTGAGATGGTCGTCAGACGTTACGCCGGCACTAGTTCCCCGGTTGCGGCAGCAGACCCTCGCGGATCAGCTGCTCACGCACCGCGCGAACGAGTGGCGTCTCACGCGGGTTGGGCAGGCGAAGCTGCTTGGCGCAACCGCGGCAGCACGGCAGCTCATCCAAGAGCGCCATGCGGATGCCGGCGCGCGGGCTGCGGTCGGGGCGGTTGCGATGACCGCAAGACCCACAACGAACCCCGAACGCCGTCCAGAAAACTCGTGCCATGGCAGATTCTCCTTTATTGATTGGTTGTTTTGTTCCCCTCTCTCCCAACCTCTGGCGAGATTAAGAAAGAGAGGAAGGTGAATGCGAACACTCACCTTGAAAGAACTATTTCCCCACTTTATTTATCGTTAGCTCATGATGAGCAACTCCGGCACGAAGTGCCAGTTGTTCGGGTTCGGTCTCTTACCCCGTAACGTGCCTCACGCATGTACCGACCGGCACACACGTGAGGCTGCGCGCAGTCAGACTGGGGCTCGCCAGAATGGCGAGGGAGAAGCCCGGGGATTTAAGAATCCTCGGTCTCCGTCTGCGCGTCGGTCGCACTCTCGTCGTGCGTGCCCGGTTCCCCGATGTGCTTGAGCGCCATCTCGCTTACCGTTCGTACCTGGCTTCCACCAGATTCGAGCTGTAAGGCAATGTAGCGCAGCACTTCGGCACTCCATCCGTAGATGAAGTGGACTCCCGGTTCGTCCGAAGGAGCTACCAGCTCGCCGTATGGAGCGATGGTGACCAGAAACGCCTGCGCCTGCGGAGCAACCTGTTCCCTGTAGCTTCGCCACAGGTCCAGGAAGCTACCGCGGCAGGAGTATCCGCCACCATACGCCCAGTCGACGTTGTCGGTAATGCCGATAAATGCATCCACTGGGATCTGACGATCCAGCAGATACTCTACCGGTGCCCCAACAGCGGTACCTCCACCACAGAACTGCGCGATCTTATCAGCCGTGACGAGGATATCGTCGCGAGCTGACAAGCCGCAATCCGGGTGTACTCCGGTATCGAACGGAAGCGGAATCACCCGGTCTTCACAACGCTTGAGGAGCGCACCAGTAAAAACGCCAGCCACATCAATGTAACGAGTCGCGCTCTTTTCAGAAACGCAACTGTTCATCGACCAGCTGACATCTGTCCCGATACACACCTGTAGCTTCCCCAGCGACGGCATGTTGCAGAACGACACCTCTAGAGCTGCTCGCAAGGCATCCGCCAAGCGAGAGTCGGGGTTGTCGCCGCAACGATACTGTTGCCAGGCTGTGTAGAACCGGAAGGGCAGCACGCGAGCGCGCTTGATAGCCGCCGCGTCGGTCAGCCGCTCCACCACATACCGTACGTTGGCTTCCTGCGCAAACACTCCATGACGGGTGAACGTCTGAAGATTGCGCAGCAAGTTCATGTACGGCGCGTTGTAGAGCAACTGTTCCCAAATGGCCGGCGTCGTTTTCGCCAAAGACGGAATCACCACCTCATACGGCAGGCCCTTACGAATAAGGTCCACCTGCTCGTTTTCAGTAGTGGTTCGCTTCAGCAATTCGAACGCCTGGATCATGGGATTAAGCGCGGAGTCATCCCCCAGCGCTTTCCGACCGCGGACCAGCCAACCAAGCCGCTCGGAGGCAGCGGGAACGCTGCCGCGCGGATGCGTCAGGCAGACGATATCTTTGAGCGTCATGTCCTGTGAAGCGGTCGAACCGTACTTCACTGCATGATACTCCGAGATTCGTTCCACCCAACGCCGCACAGCAGCCGCCGCCACTCCGCCAAGACCCTGCCGACCCGGGATGACACCCGATTTACTTAAGAGCGCAAAGGCTCGCAAGTCATCGGGAATCAAAACCACGGAATCGAACACGGACTCGAACAGAGCGCGGGTTTTTCCCCGCCCGCCTGAGAGCACGGTCAGCCCAAGCACCGGCATGAGTTTCCGAAATCCCTGCTGACGCGCGTAGACAAGCGCACGAGCGAGGAATTCCGGCATCTCATCGCGGGCTTGCAGCAGCACCGCTACGGCTTCACGGGCAAGTTGCGCTCCACTCACGTAGAACGTGTTGCCCAGTGTGCCCGTAGTCAGCACTTGCAAGACCTGCTCAGGAAGCGACCGGATGTAAGCCGGTGCCCCTTCGTGGTTGGTCACCACGCCAGTGCGCCGAGCCTTCATCCCCGCGATCAACGTCTGGATATTTTCCATGAGTCACTTCCTTTCAGGTCAGAGTGTCGAGCAATCAGAACACGCACCCAATGTGCGCTTCCTTTGCCCTTCTGCAACGGTCGATTTTTTCAACCGCTCTAGAAGAGAGAGCACACGGTTGTTAGGCGTGTGCTCAGAAAGAACATCGCAATCAGCACAATTGGCTGGGTGTGCTAAGCCCAGGTGAAAGAAGAAACAAGAGTGTGTGTCGGGATGCCATGAAGCAATGGGAAAGTGTTGGGTTATTCCTCTCTCGAGGCTTTACCCAACACAGACGTTCCCAGCATCGTTTAGAAGTATCCTCATCCGGCAGTCCTCGCGTCGCCACTTACTTCATGTTACTTCACCTGCAAAGAGCAGGATGAATACCTTCGTCGCCGTGTCAGGGTTCACCCACCCGGCGTACGACTAAGGCACATGAAATAGTATTGCAACGGTCAGAGGACAAAAGTTGGATAAGGCGTTCCTAAGGGCAATGAAAAACCCCATGGCTCCCAAACGCACCACGCTCCCCCAAACTTTCTCATTGGTCTTAGTTTGCTAGAGCGTACCAGATACCACTGGACTCTTGTTTCCCCTCACTCGCGGCGTAAATCACTTCGACTAACATCGCGAATGAGGGAAAAGGGATTGCTGGGCGCAATCCCGGGAAAAAACTAAACAAGTTCATAGGCTTCGTCGCCTAAATTGAGCACCTCCGCCAGCGAGCATCCAAGCTCATTCGCCAGGCTTTGCGCAAACTGGCGATGCTGGAAATCCGCGGCTGGTAGCACCGCCGCGCAACGCTTCTTCAACTGCTGGAAGTGCTCCGCGAAATCATCCTGCCGCCAGTTGCCTGGATCGTCATAAGCCATGACGCAGATCTCCTGTGAAAGTTGTTAGGCACAAGCCCCAAGGCTCATGCCTCCCCTCGAACAGCCGAAGTATGGAAATTCAGACGCTCGAGGGGAATTCAATTGTCAAAGTTCCTGCCAGATAAGCGTTCCAGCGGCGACAAACCTCGTACGTAAAGAGCGCTTTTAGAGCCGACACATGGATTCGACAACAAAGGTCGAAGCGCCATATAAACTGTCGGGGCCCTTTTCGTACAAGGTTCAGTCGCACTGCCAAAACTCTCCTTAACCGAACAAGGGGCATCCTAGCAGATGTCTATATTTCTGTCAAGAAATATGACAAGTATTTTTACTTATCACTAATAATACAGCTAAATTAAGCCAATAAAAGAAATAAGCCCGGTGACCAGCTTTGTGACAAATGTCAGCTGGCACCGGGCCAAGTCGAGCGGAAACAGTGTGTGCGAGGAATTCTTCGCCTAAGCTCTGTTGAGCAGGTAGCTTAGAATTTCCTCACTCATCGTGTGCGCCGGCAATTCAAAACAGGAGATTTAGCCGGCTTTACCACTTCCTCTATTCTGAAGAACCACACTCGACGTACTGGTGAGGACATACCTCTCATCGAGGAGCCTCAAGACTATCCTCCGTTCATGGCGCCCTCCTTTCTAACATAAAGGGATGGCGATAGGGCTGTACCTATTATAGGCCTAATGCCACACTTTTGTCAAGTTTTGTGACAAACTATGGTAGCGTGTCCCAAAGCGCTTCAAAAACTTTCCGAAGCGAGCCAGCAATAGCTTTATCTTCGATGGCTACCCCCCGCAATGGCACGCCATACGGAATAAAAAATACTCGGTTGCCACTAATACTTATATCAGCTTCAAAGGGATATTTCTCAACCGAGACAAACTTTGCTCGCCGTTGTGGTGTTGAATAGTCGGCAATTGGTTTACCTGATGTAGTCGTATAAATCACCCGGCTTTTTATGCGATGTTTAGCGCGACGCTCTCGCACCTTCTCAATCGGAAAACCAGCTTTTTCCAAAGTTTCTGTAGCCCGATCAAGATGTAAAATATTTAAAATCTCGCCTTCGCGGCCTAGAAGGGAATCACGTAGAAAAGCTGTAACCGCCTGATTACCCTCGTAATACCGCACCACCGGGCGCTCACTTTTTTCAAAGCGACCGCGCGCTTCGAGCTCGGGAATAAGGCGTTCAATACTTTCCTGCTGCTGCTTTACTTTCAACGCCTGCTCCTCCGCTAAATCCCCCAGCCGCTGCGGCGGCTCGGCCACAAAATAGGTTTTTTTACCCTGATCATACGTCGTCACCACGCCTTTATTCTGCAAATCTGATAACACCAAATACACCGTCGCTCGCGGGATATCCGCCCGCTGGGCAATTTTTTGCACCGGCGAGGGACCTAACTCCAAGGCTGCCAAATAAACTCGCGCCTCACGTTCGTCTAACCCAACTTTTTGTAATTCCAAAACCAAATCGGTTTTCATAGATACCCAGAGTATAGCTGAAAATATTATTTTGTCAAGTTGTGACAAATATTACCCGCTCCACATCTCCCGCCAGCGGCGGCGCTGCATTCTTAAAAGCAAAGCACTGCTGAGCAACAGCGCGGCGTAATAGACATACACAACTATCGGCGAAATCGTTGCCTCGGTCATGGCTGCGCCGGGCAGAGCGGCCAGCCAGGCTGTTACCACGTCCATCCAGTCATATAATAAACCAACAAACCAGCTGCCAAGCAAAGCAGCTGGAGTCGAAACGAGGGATAGAGCAAGTGTCACTAAACTAACCATCATCAGCGCCGGAAAAACTGGCTGCACTAATAAATTCGCCACCGGGCTGATAAACGACACATTCCCAAAGCGATAGAGAATAATCGGCCACGTCGTCAGCGTCGCCCCCAGTGTTACTAAAACTGACAAGACCAGCCAATGTAACCAGGGACGCCTTGGTAAATATCCCCTCGTTAAAAACATCGCCAAGCCAATTCCCATGACCGCCACTACCGACAGCTGGAAACCAACATCACGTAGCAACGGCGAGTCATACGTTGCCATCGCTACCAGCGCAAATAAAACGACGGTTGGTAACGAAACGAGTAAACCCAACCGCAAGGCAAGCAGTGTCGCCGACCAAAAAAGAACGGCTCGGGTGGCCGCCGGCGGCCAACCAATAAACGCCAAATACAACCACATCAGGACCAGTGCTAGAAAAGTTCGCCACCACGGCGACAGCGGCAATAACAACAAAAGCAAAAATAACATGCCGACCATGAGCGACATGTGCCAACCGGAAATAGACAACAAATGCGTCACGCCTGTCAACCGAAAATTTTCTTCGAGTTCCTCTGGTAAGGTACCCCGCTCCCCGGTAATAACTGCCAGCACCAGGCTGGCTTCCGGCTCGGCAAACACATGTTCCACCTGTTGCCGAACTGCCTGGCGCGCACTGGCCAACCATGTCGAACGGTGGCTCAAAACTTGAACCTCCGGAAACCCCGCCGTTAACTGAATACCTTGATCAGCTAAATAGGCTGCATATTCCGGACGAAGCGTCGCCAGCTTCTCTATTGGCTCAACTGAACCACGGATCAACAACGCATCGCCTTCGCGGTACCGCGGGAAACGGCCGGTGGTGAGTACGAGCTGACAACCACCAGGCAATTTCATAAGATACCGCACGGTCTGCTCTGTAACTTTCTGCACCGCCACCACCCGCGCGGTTGCCTCGGTTGCGGGCAAACAATTGAGGGTCGTCAGTGGTCGAGCTGCCCCGCCATACACCAACCCCAGTAAGAGTAAAACACTCCCCGCCACTAAAAACGGCGCTGGCCAGCGTTGCCACCATATAAAGACTATGAGTCCCACAAGTGCTCCAGCCACTAAGGCGCTTGGCCAAGAAAAAACGCCCGCGGCCACCCCTACTATCCAACTCAATAAAAACGTCGCGAAAAAAGCACGCATCTAATAATAGTAACGGGTAACGCGTAATGAGTAACGAGAGTAAGAGAGCAACTGCCTGCCCTCATTACCCGTTACTCTTTACTCATTACTAGCTTCCTTTCCCTTCTCTTTTTGTTCACGCATCTTGCGGCGAATAAACGTCGGTACCTCTAAGTCTTCGCTCTCCGCTTGTACTGGTCGGGCAGCTGGCCCGCCAGCTGGCGTGGTAGGCGCTTGATAAGGCGCGAGTGGCCGATTCTGCTCATAGGCCGGCAGCCCCGCCATCGGCGGGGTCGGTGGTATTTGCCAGGCACCGTACGGAGTAACCGGCATACCATACGACACCGCTCCCCCATACCGTTGCTTGGGCTGCCGCGATAACTCTTCCTTCTGAAACCCGGTCGCCACCACGGTGATTTTAAGTTCACCCGGTTCCACCGCACTTTCATCAATCACCGAACCAAAAATAACCTTGGCATTAGGATCGGCATGTTCGGTAATAACCCGTGCCGCTTCTTCCACTTCATACATCTTGAGGTCCGGCCCGCTGGTCACGTTGAAAATAATTCCTTTGGCCCCATCAATTGTCACATCCAGGAGTGGGCTGGCCACGGCCGCCCGGGCGGCCTCCACCGCCCGATTTTCCCCGGACGCTCGCCCGATACCCATCAAAGCGGAACCAGCCTCTTTCACAATTGCCCGCACATCAGCAAAATCAACGTTCACAATACCGTAATGAGTAATCAAATCCGAAACCCCCTGCACCCCCTGCCGCAACACGTCATCGGCCACTTTGAAGGCATCTAATAAACTGGTCTTTTTATCGATGATTTGCAGCAATCGGTCATTTGGTACAATCACCGATGCATCCACCCGATCCTGTAGTTCAGATAACGCCTCTTCGGCAATCGTCATGCGCTGCTGTCCCTCAAACGAAAAGGGCTTAGTCGCAATCGCGATCGTTAACGCACCGGCCTCCTTGGCAATCTCCGAAACTACCGGCAACGCGCCGCTCCCGGTTCCGCCACCCAATCCAGCCGTCGTGAACACCATATCTGCCCCTTTCAACACTTCATAAATCTGTTCCCGACTTTCCTCGGCCGCTTGCTGACCAACCGCTGGATCCATCCCAGCGCCCAACCCACGCGTCAGCGTTTGGCCAATGTTTAATTTGGTTGTTGCTCCGGAGTAGTGCAGAGCCTGGGCGTCGGTATTGACGGCAATAAACTCCACTCCCTTAATTTTAACTTCAATCATCCGGTTTAAAGCCGCGTTACCTCCACCACCCACACCCACCACTTTGATGTTGGTTACATTCTCCACCCCTGGCTTCACTACTGGCATATTTCCTAAATTTTCTCCCCTTTTCGAAGGGGGAGATCAAGCGGGGGTATTATCTGTAAACCATTCATTTACAAATAAGCATACAGACACCACACCCCTAGTCAACTACTAAAAGTGTTCACTTCGTACACAGATTGTGTGCAGTGACTACGGTAGAAACGTCTTCAGCCAACCTTTCATTCGGCCGACGGTGTCACCGATATCCGGCAAGGCTACTTTGCGTCGCGTAGTTCCTCGCCGCTCTTGCTCCACTGCCCATAGAACTAAGCCCAGAGACACTGCAAAAGCCGGGCTCGACGTCTCATGCGACAGCCCACCCAAAACGACTGGCTTACCAATCCGGGCTGGAAGTCGCAACCGCTTCTTGGCAATTTCCACCACCCCTGGCAAAGCAGCGCCACTGCCAGTAAAGACAACGCCTGCCGGCAGCAAACCTGACCGGCCGATTTTTTTGAGTTCCCGATCAACAAACGAAAAGATTTCTTCCAGTCGTGCACGTATGATGTTCGCCACCTCCTGCCGCGACACCGATTCTTGTTCAGCCTGAGCCTTGTCGAAGGCTTCACCTGTCTCGCTAACCACTAACCGTTCGCTGGCTTTGATCGTGTCCGCCAGCGCCGTACCGTGCTCCAACTTAATCGCCTCGGCCACTTCAATCGATGTTCGAAGGCCAATAGCCAAGTCATTCGTAATATGTGAGGAACCGAGCGGCAATACCGCCGTATGCAACAGCACATTCTCTTCATGGACCACTAAACTGGTCGTGCCCGCCCCTAAATCAACTAAAACAACTCCCAGCTCCTTTTGCCGCTTTTCTAAAACACTTAAGCTTGCCGCCAGGGGGGCGAATACAAAGTCCTCAATATGCACTCCTGCCTGATTCACCACCTTGGTTAGATTCTTAATAAAAGGCGCCGAACCTTGAATGACATGTGTTTCTACCTCTAAACGAACACCGGTCATGCCCACCGGATCATGAATGTGTTCCTGGCCATCAACGACAAAATTCTGCGGCAACACATGGAGGATTTCTCGATTACTTGGTAATGAAATCGCTTGGGCAGCGTTAACCACCCGTGCCACATCATCCGGGCTAATTTCCCCGTCCGCCCGGCTCACCGCAATCACTCCCCGGGAGTTCTGGGAAGTCAAATGGGCCCCATTAATACTCACATACCCGCGTTCAATCGGAAAACCGGCCATCCGCTCTGCACTATCCAGCGCGCTGCTCACTGCCCGCACCGCTTCTTCCACATCCGTTATCACCCCCCGTTGCATGCCTTGCATGGGAGCTATCCCGACACCCACAATTGCCGGCTGTTCGGTTACCTCCTCCGCCTTAGCTACCACTGCCCGCACCGTCGATGAACCCACATCCACCCCCAGTACATGCATCACTCGTGCCATACGAGCCAGTGTACTACGAAAATCAGACCACCTACCAACAAAGCAAAAAAGCTGGCCAGGAGCACAGCGCCAGCCGCCATGTCTTTAGCTAAACGAATTTTGGGATGGGTAGCCGGATGCGCTGCATCGGCCAGTGCCTCAAGAGCCGTATTAAACAGTTCTGCCATTAACACGACTGCGCTCATTACCAGAATAACAGCCAACGACACGAACGACAGGTGTAAAAACCATGCCATCAACAAAACCAGTAGCAACGCAATCAGTTGTAGTCGAAAATTTCGCTCCTGCCGTAGCGCGTAAACTATGCCCTGCAGCGCAAAATAGACTGATCGCCTAAAGCTGCTCATAGGGCATGAAAACCGCTGCCGCGTAAGACAGCCTGCTCTAATGAACGCATCTCTTTAGCTTTTACCTCTGACACTTCATGATCTAAGCCGGTCGCGTGCAAATAGGCATGCGTAAGCAACCATGCCACGTAATCACGCAACACTACCCCCCGTTCTACCGCTTCTTCTTGTGCCACTGCCAGACATAAGGCGATATCGTGTTCGGCATCATAGCTAAACGTCAGCACATTCGTCGGTTCATCAATTTTTTTATACTCACGTTTCAGGCGCTGACTCTCTTCTTTTGTAACCACCCGCACCGTGATGACATCATCGGCCACCCCGCGACGTTGTCTCACTGCTCCCCACAGCTGTTCTACTTCTTCCAGACTGACGGGTAAGTGGCCATCGAGAGTCACCGGCATAGGAGATGATTATAGCTTGTCGCCCGGGGAAGGTAGCAAGGGGTTATAGCCATTTTTTATTTCCGCTCCATCGCTATAACCATCACCATCGGTATCGGGATTAAAGGGGTCCGAACCAAACGAGCGCTCATCCGGATCGGGAAAACCATCGTTGTCAGAATCCAACTTTCCCGGCCCTAGTGGGTCATACCCAGCCCGGACTTCAGCTCCATCGTTATAGCCATCATCGTCGGTGTCAGCCTTGGTCGGATCCGTTCCGTAAAACTTCTCCTCGGCGGCCGTTAATCCATCACCGTCTTCATCTTCCACCGTCGGATTTGTTCCCGGCACCGGTTGACCTGCCTGTCCGGTAGGCGGGCCTGCCTGTCCGGTAGGCGGGCTAGCTTCAACTGACGGGGCTGGCGTCACCGTTGTTTGTCCGCCACCACTATTCCTAAATAAAGCCAGCACCATCCACGTCACCCCACCAAGCAAAAGCAATAACAATAGTCCACCCGATAACAAAATAACCAGACGGCGGCCGCGGCGTGGCGGCGGCGGCGGTCGAAAAACAGTCTTTGGCTCCTCAGCCACATCTTCAACCACCTCAGGCGGCCTGCCCGCCGAAGCTCCGCCAGTTGGCGGAGCGTAGGGGGGAGGGGCTGTTGGTGACATCGGAGGCAATGGTTTGCTTAGTGGTCGAGCAGGCTTGTCCTCCGAAGCCCTGCCGCCCGCCGGCTGGCGGAGCGGGGCGAAGGGGGATGCTAAGAACGGATCCGGTGCATCAGTCCCACCACCCGGCCTAGGTGATGGCCCGGCCGAATCAGTTGATCCTGCCTGTCCGGCAGGCAGGCCAGCCATCGGCAAATTTGGTGGCGGGGGAGTTGGGGAAGCCATATAGTAATGAAGTTAAGTATATCACAAAAGGTGTTAGGAACCTTTTACTCAGGGTTCCTGACACCTTAAATGTTATCGCCAATTCCGGCCGCGCGGCTCGGAAAATTCGTCAATTTCACCCAACTTGATCAGGCGTTCCCGCTCCGCTGTCAGCTCGGCGCGCCGCTTGGCCGCATCACGTGCTCGACGCCGATTTTGTTTACGCGTAAAAAAACGGACTTTCCGCGCTTGTAAGAGCACCCCGCTTTGTTGCACCTTGCGACTGAAACGGCGAAACAGGCTATCTGCTCCCTCATTATGTCGCCGACGTACCTCAACCATGATTAGAAAAACACCTCCAATATAAGTTACCTAGTATATTCCTGCAAAAACAAGTCTGCCACGCCGCAACAAGCGCGTCAAGGCCCAAGTAAACCCCAGCGCGTCAGTAAATCCCCTACTGATCCCGGGCCGGTATTTCTTACCCCCAATACCACAAGCACCGTGTTCACCACTAACCATGCCGTGGCAATAATAATTATCCCCCAGATCGCGCGCGCCAGCATAACCTTCGCATTCTCAAGCTCCGATCGCGAAGAGGAACCCACCGGACCTTCAGCTAAACTATGTAACATCATTCTGACACCGGCCACGATAATCACCAGCACGGCCACAAAAGCCAGCATGCCGAGCAGAAAGTTATAGATGTTAATAAGCAGTCCAAATAAATCATCTACACTACAACTATAGCGCGTGCCAGGAACCGGATTAGCCGGTCTCGGATTACCGGGCAATGGATTGCAGTCTGGAATAATTGCGGCGGAAGCAATAACAGGTACTAGTAACCAGTAACTAGTAACCAAGAGAAGAAAAATTCCGGAAAGTTTCTTATGCATTACGGGTGACTGGTTACGGGTTACGAGCCCCTGAATTTAACGGCCCTAATCGCTCGCCGCCTATAAGATGAAAATGAAGATGCTGTACTTCCTGCCCGGCATCGTTGCCGACATTCGTAATCACCCGATAACCGGTTTTCGTCACCCCAACCTCTTCAGCCACATG
>CAYJWZ010000013.1:0-2298 GCA_964374055.1 uncultured Candidatus Saccharibacteria bacterium
ACAGAACTTCCTCCCACCCCCTCTTGATCTCCCCCTCAGGCAGGGGGAGAGAACTATGGGAGTTCCCCTTGCGCGGCTCAAGACGCTGTGTTACAAAACAGCTAGCACTACGGCGCCCCGTAAAGAGCAAAGCTCCACGGGGTGGATACAAACGTCGGAGGTGTGTTTATAATTAAGTAACTCAAGACTCAAGCCTATGGCGGAAAAATTTAAACGAGACAAGCCGCATGTGAACGTTGGTACCATTGGCCACGTTGACCACGGTAAAACGACTCTGACGGCAGCCTTGCTGCGGATTCTGGGAATGAAGGGGGGAGCTAAGAAAGTACTCACGGTCGACGAGATCGACGCGTCGCCGGAAGAGAAAGCGCGTGGGATTACTATCTCGACGACGCACTGTGAATATGAATCAGATAAGCGGCACTATGCGCACGTCGACTGTCCGGGACATGCTGATTACATTAAGAACATGATCACCGGCGCGGCTCAAATGGACGGCGCGATCTTGGTCGTGTCGGCGACCGATGGCCCGATGCCGCAAACCCGAGAACACATTCTATTGGCTCGTCAGGTTGGTGTGCCGCAGATTGTTGTTTTCTTGAATAAAGTGGATGCAGTGGATGATCCGGAATTAGTTGATTTAGTCGAAGAAGAAATTCGCGAACTGCTTACCAAATATGAATTTGATGGTAAGAATGCGCGCGTTATCCGCGGTTCGGCTTTGAAAGCGTTGGAAGCCAAGACACCAGAGGATGAAGCGGCCAAACCGATTCTGGAGTTGGTAGCCGCCTTGGATGAAGCGATTCCGGAACCGGTTCGTGATGTCGACAAGCCGTTTCTGATGCCAGTGGAAGACGTCTTTACCATTGAAGGTCGGGGCACGGTGGTCACCGGTCGTATTGAGCGCGGCAAAGTTAAACTGAACGATGAAATCGAAATTGTCGGGTTGCGTGATACGTCGAAAACAGTGGTAACCGGTATTGAGATGTTTAACAAACAGTTAGACGAAGGTCAGGCCGGTGATAACGCCGGGTTGCTGCTCCGCGGTTTGAAGAAAGAAGATGTGGAGCGCGGCCAGGTGGTGGCCAAGCCGGGTTCGATTACCCCGCACAGGAAATTTGAGTGTGAAGTGTATATTCTGACGAAAGATGAAGGTGGCCGACACACGCCGTTCTTCAAGGGGTATAAGCCACAGTTCTATGTCCGAACAACCGACGTCACCGGTTCAGTTGAATTGCCGGCTGGTGCCGAGATGGTAATGCCCGGCGACACCGTCAGCCTCGGCGTGGAATTGGTAGCTAAAGTTGCTTTGGAAGAAGGCGTTCGATTCGCGATCCGCGAAGGCGGCCGCACCGTCGGCGCCGGCGTGGTGACCAAAGTCATTGAGTAATGGTAACTAAGCGCGCAGCCAAAAAAACCGAAGTTCCGGTCAAGCCGGAAGCGGAAAGCATGGCGACGCCGCGCATCCGCATTAAGCTGAAGGCCTATGATCATAAGTTGATTGATCAATCGGCCAAGCAGATTGTGGAGGCGGTGGAACGTGAAGGGGCCAAGATTGCCGGCCCGGTGCCGCTGCCGACTTCGAAGAAGAAGTACACGGTGAACCGCTCGACGTTTGTGCATAAAAACGCGCGCGATCAATATGAGATCCGCGTACACAAACGCCTGATCGACATTGTGTCGCCGACTCCGAAGACGGTGGACACGCTGATGAGCTTGAATCTCCCGGCCGGTGTCGATGTTTCAATGAAGACGACCTAACCAATAGAAGCCCGCTACTTCAGCGGGCGCTACGCGAAAAACCCCCGCTGCTGTCGAGGTGCTGGACGAAGTGGGTGATGCGCGGCATGGATTGCCTGACAACCGCATGCTGGTGAACGAGCGGCACGTTGAGGCGTTGCGAAGTGGTGGGGTTTCTTTTCACTACGTCCAGCCGAGGGAGGTGCGCCGTGGCCCGCGTCCGTCCCTTTAATGCTGGTGTGCCGCGGCTGGCCTCTTAGTTCATGAATTTTCCCCGAGCGCTGGGTTCCCGGCGCTCTTTTTCTTCTCTTTGGTACACTGGAGGAAACTATGAAGAAGAACACTGACTTTCTGTTTCTGGCTGATGTGGATGGGGTCTTTACAGACAAGAAGGCCAAGTCGAACGAAGAAGCGGTTCGACTGTCGGCGGAGGTTGGCGCACGCTACCCGTTCGCTTATGTAACGGGACGCTCGGCGCGCTGGCTTAGGGAGAACCTGATCCCGGTGCTGGAAGAGGCCTACAGCACATAATTGGAATATCACCTCCAGCCTTCAAAA
>CAYJWZ010000013.1:2308-7669 GCA_964374055.1 uncultured Candidatus Saccharibacteria bacterium
TGAGCAAGGCCTATGGGGCGGAACAGGTAATGGGTGACGTCGAATTTCACCCCGGGCATGTGCAACTGATCGGCGATGCTCGCTCGGATTTGTTGCTGGCGAAACCCTTCCAGAAGTGGCACTGGCCGTTTACGTTCCACTACGTGGGTGAGCCAACCGAGTTCTCGGTGGAAGAGTGGCAGGAATATCACCTCCAGCCTTCAAAAGCTTATTACGCCGAAGGTACGATCGAAGTGCTCAAAAAATTCGCTGCCTAGCAGCGTAGCCTGGTCTCACCAACCAGGCTTTTTCTTACCAGAAAAAAAGTTGTGGGTGGGATTAGCAAGAAAGGGAGCCTGTGATATTATTGGGGAATGGCTAAGGAGAAACTTAATGGGAGTCAACCAGCTACGCAGCATGACCTGTCGTTGCTGGGTGGGCAGTTGACGCATCGGGTGGATCAGGTGGTTGAGGAGGTTAGAAGTCTTCGAAGAGTTGTGAATGCAATGTTTAAGGTTGTTAAGTCTATTGAGGGTCAGTTGAGGGAATTACGTGATATTCCAGAGCGGGTGGCTCGGCTGGAACGTGATGTATTTGACCTCAAGCTTAAAGCCCGGCACGGCAAACGCTAGTAATATTGGACATTTTGGGAGGAGTTTATTATAGTACGGACATCCGGTTTCCGAGGGAGGCTTTATTTTTTTAGGGAAAATTTTCGTGTTAACCACACTGCTTGGGTATGAAAGCTATCTTGGGTCGAAAAATTGGCATGTCGCAGGTGTTTGCTCCGGATGGTGCGGTGGTTCCAGTTACCCTTATTCAAGCTGAACCCAACGAAATTACCCTGCGCCGAAACCAAGAAAAAGACGGGTCAGCGGCTATTCAGCTCACGTTAAGGCATCCCAAGCGGATGGATAGAAAAGTAGCCAGCCGCGAGTTTATGGTGGAGGTAGCGGAAGATACGAAGACCTTATCAGTGGAACAATTTGCCCCCGGTGATGTAGTAGAAGTCAGCGGCATTTCCAAGGGCAAAGGGTTTCAGGGGGTCGTGAAGCGTCATCACTTTAAAGGTGGGCCGGCCAGCCATGGGCATACCGATTGGGAACGGCGGCCGGGTTCGATTGGGCAGCGGTTTCCGCAGCATACTTTTAAGGGCAAACGCATGGCTGGTCGCATGGGTTTTGATCGGGTGACCGTGAAGAACCTGACGGTGGTGGCGGTGGATGCCAAACTTAATGTAGTGGCTATTAAGGGTGCGGTACCGGGTCGGCGCGGAACGATTTTAGAAATTAGAACCATATGACAAAATTGACTGTCCGAGAATTCGGTAGTGATAAGACGTCGCAGGTGGCGGTGCCGAAATATTTATTGATTACCGTGGCCCCGGCCTTGCTGGCGCAAGCCGTTCATACCTTACAAAAGCGCACGCGGATTCGCCGCGCGCATACCAAGGATCGGAGCGAAGTACGTGGCGGCGGACGTAAACCGTGGAAGCAAAAGGGTACCGGCCGTTCCCGGCATGGTTCGATTCGCTCCCCTTTGTGGCGGGGGGGTGGTACGACGTTTGGCCCGCGATCGCGCAAATCGCGCGTGTTGCCCATGCCGCTGGCCATGCGGCAGCGAGCTTTAGCGGGAATTTTCAGTGAACACGTTAAGGCGGGAACGTTGGAATTGTTAAAGGTACCCAAAGCGTTGCCGACCAAAACCAAAGAAACAGCCAAGGCGTTAGCCTTACCAACGAGTGGTGGCCGGACGCTGCTCGTGATAGCTGATGAACATGCCAGCTTAGCCCAGAGCGCTGGTAACATAGCGCGACTTACGGTTAAGCGTGTCTCACAAGTGACCGTGGCTGATGTGATTGCGGCCGGGCGAGTGTGGGTTGATCAGGATAGTTTGGCAACCTTAGAGAAACGCAGCGCTTAATTGCTATGGCATTAACATCTTTATTTAAATTCCGAAAAGCTCGCCGAAGCGAGCCTCGGGACGCGCGCCGGCCGGAGATAGTTGTACCCAAGAAACCAGTGGGCACAAGTGTTGCCGCTGGCCGGCGGGTTATGCTGACGCCATTAGTTAGTGAGAAGGGTGTGGATCGGCAGGTGTTAAATCAGGTGGTGTTTCGGGTGACGCGCACAGCGACCAAAGGCCAGATTGCCCAAGCGGTTCAAGAAGAGTATGGTGTGCGGCCGATCAAAGTGCGCACAATTCGTATGCATCCGAAGCGACGACGACGGGGACGGAGCGAAGGCTTCACCGCTCAATGGAAGAAAGCCTACGTTTCCGTGGCTGATCTTAAGCCGTTTAACATAACACCGTAATATGGGAAATATTATTTATCGGCCGAATCGAGCAGCGCGCAAAAACATGTCGATGAGTGACCGATCGGGTCTCCATGCCGGCAAGCCGGTGAAAGGGTTGACGCAAGCTAAGGCGAGATTGTCCGGCCGCGGGTCGGAAGGGAAAATCACCATTCGTCATCGGGGCGGTGGGGCGCATCGCCGCCTTCGGGTACTAGATTTTGGGCAGAGTAAATTAGATGTTCCGGCGACCGTTGAACGATTGGAATTTGACCCTAATCGCTCCGGTTATGTGGCCTTGCTGCGCTATGCTGATGGGGAACGCCGGTATGTGTTGGCCTGGGAAGGGGCAGCAGCTGGTGCTGAGGTTGTGGCCGGGGTGCAGGCACCGGAACGACCGGGTAACCGTTTGCAATTGCAATATATTACTCCCGGTGCGCAGGTATTTAATGTAGAGCTGCGACCCGGGCGGGGTGGTGTCTTGTTCCGGTCGGCTGGTAGCTACGGCACACTCATGGATATCCAGGGTGAGCACGCTTTGATTACGTTGCCATCGACTGAGGTGCGCTTGCGTCCCAAGGAATCTTATGCCACGCTGGGGGCGGTCAGTAATCCTGACTGGCGGCTTGTCAGCTTTGGTTCGGCCGGTCGGATGCGTCGTCGGGGGCGGCGACCACAAGTACGTGGTAAGGCGATGAATCCGGTTGATCATCCTCATGGTGGTGGTGAAGGGTTGCAGCCAATTGGCATGCCGGCTCCGAAAACCAAATGGGGTAAACTGGCGTTGGGTGTGAAAACCCGGCGGCCTGGTAAATATTCCGATGCTTTACTAGTCAGTCGTCGGAAAAAGAAAGGTAAAAAGAAGTAATATAAACAATTATCTAATTAACATGTTGATTCCATATAATACCTCATCCCCAACCCTTCTCCTTTGAATTATGTCGCGATCACTTAAAAAAGGACCTTTTGTTGATGCCAAGCTGCTGGAGAAGGCCAAGAACGTAAAAGCCGGTGACAAAACCGTTATTAAAACGTGGTCGCGGTCTTCGACTATTTACCCCGAAATGGTGAGTAAGCGGTTTGCGGTCCATAATGGCCGTGATTTTATTGAAGTGTTTATAACGGAGGATATGGTTGGGCACAAGTTGGGTGAATTTTCACCCACCCGTAAGTTTGTAAAACATGGTGGCCGGCAACAGCGGGAAGCGGAAGCCGCGGCGGCAGCCGCCTCCGCCGCGCAAGGCGCGGCTACGGCGCCCCAGCCTTCGCACAAGGCTACGGCCGGCAAGCAAGGCGGTACTAAGTAATGGGTATGTCAGTGAAAGCGATTCATAAAAATGCTCCGATCTCGGCCCGCAAAGTCCGCGCTTTTCGTTCGATGCTGGTTGGTTTGCCGGTGGTGGTGGCACGAGCGCAGCTGAAAAACACACGTAATAAATCGGCCGACGTGTTGAGTGCATTACTCAACTCGGCGATACATAATGCTATCCATAATCAGAAATTAGAAGAGCGCGATCTGGTTGTTACCGAGATGACGGCCGATAAAGGTTTGGTATACAAACGGGCACGGCCGCGGGCGAAAGGTTCGGCCTATCCCTACATGAAACGAACCGCGCACGTGATGGTGGTTGTCGCTAAGCGGGAGGAGAAATAACCTATGGGAAGAAAAACTAATCCAACAATTTTACGGGTCGGCTCCGTTCTGCGCAGCTGGGATAGTAAATGGTTTGCTGATCGGGCGTCGATTTTCCGCAAGCAGTTGCGGGAAGATTTGCTGGTACGTCGCTATTTTGAAGAAGCATTTCGTACCGCCTCGATTTCTAAGCTGGAAATTGCCCGCGATCAGCGGGAATTAGTCTTGACCGTACAGACGTCGCGACCGGCCGTGGTGATTGGCCGCGGTGGGGCCGGCATTGAAAAAATACAGCGTGATTTACGCTCGACGGTGGGCGGCAAAACGCGGGTGCGGATTAATGTGCAAGAAGTGCGGAATCCAGATACGGATGCGGCGGCGCTCGCCACGCAAATTGTGGAGCAGATTGAAAAGCGTTTCCCCTATCGGCGGGTGCTGAAGCAAGCGGTGGGACGAGCGATGCAGGCCGGTGCTTTGGGGGTGCGCGTGGCCTTGGCGGGGCGGTTGAATGGAGCCGAAATTGCCCGGCGCGAATGGTTGGCGGAAGGCAATGTGCCGCTGCATACGTTCCGCAGCGATGTATCGTTTGCTAAGAAAACAGCCCTTACTACCTACGGCACAATTGGGGTAAAGGTCTGGATCAATCGCGGTGATCTGTTAGTGGAAGAAGAGCGACCGGGTGAAAAACGGCAACCCCACTTTGCTAAAGCTTCGCGGGGCAAGGTCCGGCCTTCGCCAAGGCTTCGGCCGGTGCAGCCAGCGTCAGGTAAAGCGGGTCAATAACGTTTATGCTTACTCCACGTCGCGTAAAACATCGCAAGCAGCAAAAGGGAACCGTCACCGGCGTTTCCAAAGGAGCCCGGCAGCTTGATTTTGGTCAATTCGGTTTGAAGGCCTTAGAAAACCGTTGGATTACGGCTCGACAGCTCGAGGCGGCCCGGCGAGCCATGACCCGTTTTGTGGCTCGTTCTGGTAAGATTTGGATTCGAGTGTTTCCGGATAAGCCAATTACGAAGAAGGGAGCCGAAGTACCCATGGGCGGTGGTAAGGGCGCCGTGGATCATTTTGTAGCCCGGGTGAAGCGTGGTCGGCTGCTGTTTGAAATGGATGGTGTATCCGAGCCAGCGGCCCGTGAAGCCTTGCGCTTGGCCGGACATAAGTTGCCAATTAAGACTATTTTTGTTAAACGACTGGTATGAAAGCAGCTGATTTAAAACTCTTAGAACGTGGCGAGCTCCAGGCGCGCCTGACTGATTTACAGCAGCAGTATCGCACGTTACGGCTGTCGGTTTTAAGCGGTCGGGAAAAAAGCAGCGCCAAGCTTAAATTGATGCGGCGTGATATTGCTCGAGTTAAAACACTGCTATGAGCCGGCGATTATTACACGGTATCGTGGTAGCTAAGAGCGGCAATAAAACGGTGGCGGTGCAAGTAACGACGGTGGCCCGGCATCTG
>CAYJWZ010000013.1:7679-17110 GCA_964374055.1 uncultured Candidatus Saccharibacteria bacterium
TGACAAGAAAATAACCCGCTCCAAGCGGTATTTGGCGCATGACGAAGGTAATGCGGCCACGGTGGGACAAAAGGTAACGATTGAGGAAGCGCGGCCGCTATCGGCCAGGAAGCGCTGGTTAGTGGTTACTAAAAAGGAGAGCGTATGATTCAACTGCGCACTATGATGAAGGTGGCCGATAACACCGGGGCCAATTTACTCCAAGTGATTACCGTGCTCGGTTCCAGTGGGCGCCGCTATGCCGGGTTGGGTGATGTGGTGGTAGCTTCCGTCAAAGCGGCTGAAGCGCGGGGCAGCGTTAAAAAGAAGGATGTCGTGCGGGCGGTCGTGGTACGAGTGCGGAAAGAAAAACGTCGGTCGGATGGTTCTTCAATACGGTTCGATGAGAACGCAGCGGTGGTTTTACAGAAAGAAAGTAAGGAGCCGTTGGGCACACGGGTGTTTGGGCCGATTGCGCGGGAAGTGCGGGTGAATGGGTATCAGAAAATTGCTTCTTTAGCACCCGAGGTATGGTAACGAAACTCAAGCTAAAAAAAGGTGATACGGTGCGCGTAGTGCGCGGGCGTGATCGTGGTAAACAGGGAGCCATTCTACGGGTGCTGCCTGATTCGAGGAAGGTATTAGTCGAGGGTGTCAACATGGTATTCAAACACACCCGGCCGAGGCGGCAGGGCGAAAGGCGCGCGCGGATCACCGTGGCGTCGGCGGTTAATATTGGTTCGGTTATGGTGGTGTGCCCGAGTTGTAAAAAAGCCAGCCGCCTGGGCAGGCAGCTCATGGATGGGAAACTAAAGCGTGTTTGTAAAAAGTGTAAAAGTATTTTAGAGTAACTGTTTCCTATGGATACTTATTTTGAAAAAGCGGCTCACCGCATGCTCAAGGAACTGAAGCTTACCAATAAGCTGGCAGTACCGGCTGTTTCCCATGTGGTGGTGTCGGTCGGAGTGGGTAAGCAGCGTGATAACGCCAACCTAGTGGCGGCCGTGAAGCGCGATGTGGCGGCGATTACCGGGCAATATCCAGCCGAACGGCGGGCCCGGAAATCAGTGGCCGGTTTTAATGTGCGCGAGGGTAATTTAGTTGGTTTTAAGGTGACGCTGCGCGGTAAACGAGCCCAGGATTTTACCCAGCGTTTTGTCATGGTAACGTTGCCACGGGTACGGGATTTTCGGGGTATTTCTACCCGTTCGTTAGATGGCCATGGTAATTTAAGCGTTGGTATCACCGAGCAGCTGGCTTTCCCGGAAATTCGGGCTGACAAGGTAGATTTTGTGTTTGGGGTAGAAGCAACCTTTGTGACGACGGCCACTACGAACGAGGAAGGGTTGGCATTGTTCAAGGCGTTAGGGTTTCCGTTGGCGTATGGCAACTGAGGCACAAATAGCCAAGAGCAAAAAGAAGGCCAAATTCCGGACACGGATCGTGCGGCGCTGCACCTTGTGTGGTCGCCAAGCCGGCTATTTGCGGGATTTTGGTTTGTGTCGGATTTGTTTCCGGGAGCAAGCCGAGAGCGGCTTGGTGCCGGGTATTCGTAAGTCGTCATGGTAAGGAGGCAGTATGGATACTGTTGGTAATTTCTTAACAGCCTTAAACAACGCGGCGCGCGTGCGCCAGCCGCGCGTGGTGTTACCGGCTTCTCGGTTTACATCAGAGCTGGCCCGGTTTTTGGAGCAGAAAGGCTATGTAGCCGCCGTGAAAGCGGAAACGGAAGGGGCGCGGCCGAAGGTGACCGTGACGCTCGCCTATCGCGACGCGAAAACTCCGAAACTGCATGGGGCGCGGCGGATTTCTACTCCCGGGCGGCGGCGCTATGCTGGTGCCGGCGATATCCCTTACTCTTTTGACGGTGTGGGTGTCGTGGTCGTGTCGACCGCGCACGGTTTGAAAGGTGATCGTGAAGCCCGGAAAGCCGGTTTGGGCGGGGAGCTTATTTGCGAAGTTTGGTAACTACTATGTCACACATTGGAAAAAAACTAATTACCTTGCCCGACGGCGTAACGGCGGCAGTGAATGATCGTGTAGTGACGGTCAAGGGCCCACGGGGTGAGCTTGTGTTTACACATCATCCAGACATTGCAGTGAAGGTGGAGAATGGTGTGATTACGTGTAAGCCAGCTCGACAGAGTAAGCAAACGGCGGCGCTGTGGGGTACGACACGAGCGCAGATGGCCAACATGGTGGAAGGAGTATCAGTTGGGTTCCGCCGACAGCTGGAACTACACGGCGTTGGCTATCGGGCCGCTCTGAAAGGTAAAGGTTTAGAATTGAGCGTGGGCTTTTCACACCCCGTTGAGATTACGCCGCCGGAAGGGATTAGTTTTACAGTGGCTAAAGAATTGATTACAGTCGAAGGTAGTGATAAGCAGGCGGTGGGGGAACTAGCCGCCCAGATTCGTGCGGTGCGGCCGCCGGAGCCGTATAAAGGAAAAGGTATTCGGTATCAGGGTGAGCACGTGCGCCGTAAGGTGGGTAAAGTAGTTGGCACGACGGGGGCTTGATATGGATTCTTTAGCACAAACAAAACGAAAGCGACGCATCCGAGCTCGGATTACGGGCACGGCGGCGCGGCCGCGGGCGAGTGTATTCCGCAGTTTGCGGCGGCTTAGCGTGCAGTTGATTGATGATACTGCTGCCCGAACGCTAGCTTCAGCCTCCGGTGAACCGGAAGCAGTCGGTGTAGCCGTGGCGGCGGCGGCTACTAAGTTGGGTATCAAAGCAATTGTTTTTGACCGGGCTGGCTACCGTTATCATGGCCGCGTGAAGGCGGTGGCGGAAGCCATGCGAGCCGCGGGGTTGGAATTTTAATATGGCACGACATACCTTTAAAGTTGGTGATGTTGGTTCGCAGTATGACCATGAGCTACTTGACTTATCACGAGTGGTGCGAGTGGTGAAGGGTGGCCGACGGTTTCGTTTTCGAGCGAGCGTGGTGATTGGTGACCGTTCGGGGCGAGTTGGGTTTGGTATTGGCAAAAGTAAGGATGTGCAGCAAGCCATTCAGAAAGCGCAAGAGCAGGCCAAGAAGCGTTTAGTGCGTGTGACCTTACAAGAGGGTACAGTGCCGCACAGTGTGAAAGCTAAATACGGCAGTTCGACAGTATTTTTAAAACCAGCTCGGCCGGGCACCGGTGTGATTGCTGGCGGCACGGTACGTATGGTAGCCGATTTGGTGGGTATGAAGGATTTAGTAGCCAAGTGTTATGGTTCGTCCAACCGGATTAATACGGCGCGAGCCACGATCAAAGCCTTAAGAGCAATGCTATGAAAATAGCTAAACTGGTACGGCATAAAAAACGGCGCGGGCGAGGTATTGGTGGCCGCGGTGCTAAGTCAGGCCGTGGGATGAAGGGGCAGAAATCGCGGGCCGGGTATCATCGTAAAGCTGGTTTTGAAGGTGGGCAGACACCGCTGTACATGCGTTTGCCAAAAGGCCGGGGCACGAAGCAAAAATTCCCCTCGCAAATTGTTGGTCCAGCTGTCGTCACCACGGCTCAGTTGAATCAGTTTGCGGCCGGCAGTGTTATTGGTTGGTCTCACTTTACTGAACTAGGTTTGGTTGGCAGTCGGACCAGCCGTGTTAAACTGATTGGATCTACCGCCGTGACTAAAAAATTAACGGTGCGAGTGCACATGGCAACGCCAGCCGCCACTACTCAAGTAGAGGCAGCCGGCGGTACGGTAGAATTAATTACGACATGATCAACTGGCAGAAAGCACTGCTTATTTTTCGGGTTCCGGAGTTACGGAAGAAAATTTTAATTGTGCTGGCGCTGCTGATTGTCTTTCGCTTGAGCGCTACCATCCCCGTGCCAGGTATTCCCAGTCAAAGTTTACGCAGTTTGTTTGGTGGTAATCAGTTATTCGGCTTGTTGGATATCTTTTCCGGTGGTGGGCTGTCCAACCTTTCCATCATGATGTTAGGGGTCGGGCCCTATATTACGGCGTCAATCGTCATTCAACTCCTGACGATGATTGTGCCGCGACTGGAGGAGCTGGCCAAAGAAGAAGGCGAAGCCGGCCGACGCAAGCTTAATCAATGGACACGTCTTCTGACCGTGCCGCTGGCGGCACTACAAGCCTTTGGGTTTATCAATTTATTACAGCGCGGTGGCCAAGGCGCGGCCGTACCAATTAGTTTTACGTCGTGGGAACTGCTGGTGACGATTATAACGGTAACGGCCGGCACGCTTTTTTTGATGTGGATTGGTGAGTTGATTAGCGAGCAGGGAGTGGGTAACGGTATCTCATTAATTATTTTTGTGGGTATTATTTCCCGGTTGCCGCATGTATTAGCGCAGACAATTCAAACATGGACACCGGATCAGTTGCTTTCTTACGCCGCGTTTCTGGCGGTGGCGGTCGTGGTTATTGCCGGCGTGGTGCTGGTAACTGAGGGGCAGCGCTCAATTCCGGTCAGCTATGCCAAGCGGGTACGGGGCAACCGGATGTTTGGTGGTGTTTCCACTCATCTGCCACTGCGGGTGAATCAAGCGGGTGTTATTCCCATCATCTTTGCCTTGTCGATTATGCTGTTCCCCGGCGTGATCGCTAATTTCTTGGCGGAAGTGCGGAATGCATGGGTGGCCGGAGCGGCCCAGTGGGTAATTGGTTTGTTTCAAGATCAACTATTCTACGGCATCATGTATTTTGTGCTGGTTGTGGCCTTTACCTATTTCTATACCTCTGTCACGTTCGATCCGGATAACATTGCCGAGACGGTACAAAAACAAGGTGGGTTTATCACGGGGATTCGGCCGGGAAAACAAACGTCGCAGTTTTTGAAGTTCGTGTTGAATCGAATCACGCTGGCCGGTGCGCTTTTTTTGGGCTTGATTGCTGTTCTGCCGCTGGTGGTGCAGGCGGCGACCGGTTTTACGACCCTGACGATTGGGGGAACGGCACTGTTGATCGTGGTATCAGTGGTGTTGGAAACCATGAAGCAGATTGAGTCGCAACTGACCATGCGCGAGTATGAAGGCTTTGCCTAAGGTAATTTACGTCATGGGTCCGCCCGGGGCGGGTAAGGGGACCCAGGCTAGTTTTCTGGCGAAAGAACTGGGCTATCATCAGTTTGGCACCGGGGCAGCCTTCCGGGCAGTAGCGCGCCAGGAGACCGATTTGGGGCGACAGGTGCGTGAAATTATGGAACAAGGTAAGCTGTGCCCCCCGGAGTTAGCGGCGCAAGTGGTGGTTGCGGCTGTACAAGAACAAGTGGCGGCTGGCAAAGGTATTGTGTTTGATGGCACGCCGCGAACGCCAGAAGAAGCGGCGATCGTTGACCAGTGGCTCAAGGAACAAAATTATGGCCGGCCCTTCGTGGTGTTTCTAGATATTGATCGGCAACATATGGAAGAGCGTAACCTCAAGCGCCGTTATTGTTTGGGGGTTCAACCTGATTTTGCGGTACTTAGTGAAGAAGATGTTATACGGTGTGAACAGGCGGGGGGCACAGTTGGCCGCCGGCCGGATGACGAGCCGGCGATGTTCGAGACACGGTGGCAGCAGTACACGACGTTGACTAAGCCGGTGGTGGATGAGTACGACCGGGAAGGTATTTTAACCAAGATTGATGGCCGGCCGGCAATTGAGGATGTGCACGCGGCAGTGATGAAAGCAGTGCGTTCACATGGTACGGCTGAAGAGTAAATCAGAGATAGAAACCCTGGCAGCTGGCGGGCGCCTTTTGGGTGAATTGCTGAATCGACTGGTGGCGGAAGTAAAACCAGGAGTAACTGGTAAACAGTTAGATCAGTTGGCGCAACAATGGATTCAGGAGGTTCATGTAAAGCCATCGTTTTTAGGTTATGGCTCCAGTGATGACAGACCATTCCCGGCGGCGCTGTGTGTGTCGGTAAATCATGCCGTGGTGCATGGATTACCCAACGACGAGGCGTTAAAAGAAGGCGATATTGTTGGGTTAGACTTGGGCATTATTTATAAAAAGTTATATTTAGATGCGGCACGAACGGTGGCGGTCGGAAAAATTTCGGATGAAGCCGAGCAATTGTTGCTAGTGACGCGTGAGGCATTGCGTTTAGGCATTGCGGCCGCGCAGTTGGGTAATACAATCGGCGATATTGGTTTTGCGGTTCAGGACTATGTAGAAGGCGAGGGGTATGGTATTGTTCGGCAGTTAGTTGGCCATGGGGTGGGGCACGCGGTGCATGAGGAACCCCAAGTGCCGAACTTTGGGAAAGCCGGAAAAGGTTTAAAACTGGAAGAGGGGTTAGTGATTGCCATTGAACCAATGGTGACGGCTGGAAATCCATTGGTAAGTACAGCGGCTGATGGTTGGACAGTGGTCACGAAAGACGGGTCGTTGGCGGCGCATGAAGAAGATACGGTAGTGATTATGCCAGACGGCCCACGCTTTTTAACGAGAGTATGATTATTGCCATAGACTACGGTGAACGCTACGTCGGTATAGCGGCGACCGATCGTGATGAAAAAATTTCGCTTAAGCATTCAGTCATTGATCGCAAGCAGCAAGATGCCCTCTCAACCATCCGCGACTTAGTTGGAAAAGAGAAAGCATCGTTGGTCTTAGTTGGTGTGCCGGTTAGTTTAGATGGTACAGAGTCGGCCCAAACGAAAGTTTCCCGCGATTTTATCATCCGATTGCAAGCACTGCTGGGTGACCAAGTGAAAGTCCATCCGGTCGACGAACGTTTTACCTCCAAAGAAGCCGAACGCCTCATCCACGCCGCAGGCGGCAAACCGGTTGATGCCCACGCCGAAGCAGCTCGTCTGATGTTGGAGAGCTATCTTGAATTAGAAAATCAAAAGTAATGCGGGTGGTATGAAGGTGTCAGGTACTTTCATTTCGCCGGTAGCCGCCTCGTTGTCGCATAGTTGTTTCAAGGCCAAGTTGCCTGACCGTTTTTGTGATCCATGTTTTGTTTCCTAACGGTCGTCCTCGTTGGACTGCATATCTCATTACTTCTAGTTCTTCTTTTGGTTGAGGAGTGTTTACCCATTCTATATAGTTTTTGTTTGGTTCGATTGGCCATTTACTCAACAGCTCCTTGCTGTTTTCGGTATTAAACTCTCTTTGATATAAACTCGACCACTTCCAGTCTTCAGCTTGCTTAACAAGTTCAGACCGTTTTGCATTTCGTTCTACGTAGCGGACGAGTTGCAGAAAGTGCTCATCTTTTTGGACTGGAAACGATTTGTATCTTCCTTGGTATAAATGACCGTAACCGACTGATTTGTAATGAGCATGCCATCGTTGGGTGTGGGTGAGTGTTACCCATCTGATGAAGCGGGAGAGATCGTTGTCTTCATAAGGGTAAAGAACTAGGTGCCAGTGATTGGGCATTAAGGAATAAGCCAAGATTCGCATTCGCTGTTTTTCTTTTGCTTCGATTAGAATTTTTTCAAAGGCTTCGTAGTCTTTGTCTTTCCGGAATATTTTCGTTTTACCATTAGCGCGGTTCAACGCATGGTAAACCATATTCCCAACTGCCGAACGGGGAGCACGGCTCATAGAGTGAGGATACCACAGCTATGAAAGTACCTGACACCTTCATCCTCATATGCTAATTTAGGAGTCTAAATGTGATATAGTTTTTGGGTGAGTGAAGAGATTTATTTATCGGTCGTGATACCGGCTTATAACGAGGAAAAGCGCCTGCCGGCAACGTTGCGGGCAGTGCTGGCGTATTTGGGGCGGCAGCAGTACACTTGGGAAGTTTTGGTGGTGGATGATGGGTCGAAGGATAAAACGGCGGAGTTAGTGCGGGAGGTGGCAAAGATGGAGCCGCGGGTAAAATTGATTCAGTATGGTGGTAATCGCGGCAAGGGATATGCGGTGCGGACGGGGATGCAACAAGCAGCTGGAAAGTTTCGTTTGTTTATGGACGCCGATAATTCGACGACGCTGGATCATGTTGAGCAATTTATGCCCTATTTTGAACAAGGGTATGACGTGGTGATTGGCTCGCGCGACGTCGAAGGAGCGCAGATTGCGGTGCATCAGGCGTGGTGGAAGGAAAAACTGGGGGATTTGGGGAACGTGTGGATTCGTTTTTGGGCGGTGCCGGGCATTTATGACACGCAGGCCGGGTTTAAAGTATTTCGGGATTATGCGTCGCAAGCCATATTTCCGTATCTTACGATTGATCACTGGGGTTTTGATGTGGAAGCCTTGGTTGTGGCCCAACAGCGGGGCTTTCGCATTGCCGAGCGGCCGATTCGCTGGGTGAATGATCCGGACAGTAAAGTGAGTATCCAGGCCTATAAAGAAGTGCTGCTGGAAGTGCTGCGGGTGCGCTGGAATATTATTCGCGGAGCGTATGCCGAAGGAAAGTAAAGCGTCTGAATTAAGACAAGACATCACGACGGGTGAGTGGGTGGTGATGGCACCCGGTCGGGCCCGTCGGCCAGATAGTTTCCGGGGCGAGCGTCCAGTGCCCGGCTTAGGGTATCTGAAGCAGTGGCCACGGTACAAAGCCGATTGCCCGTTTTGTGCGCTGGACAAGTATCCACAAGAAGCGGATGTGTTGCGCTTGCCGGATGATCCGGAGCGCTGGCAGGTGCATGTGTTTCCTAATAAGTACCCGGCTTTCAAGCCGGCCGAAGAATTTCGGACGTGGCACGTCGGGCCATATCCGGCTATCGAAGCAGTAGGTTACCATGAAGTAGTGGCGCCGCGGGATCATAACGCGGTTGATGGGTTAGCCAGTGAGCAGCAGTTACTCTGGCAACTTGAGGCGCTGTGGTTGCGTTATCGGCAACTCAAGGTGCAGCGATCAGTCAACTATATTCAAATTATAAAAAATCATGGGGAAGCAGCCGGTGGCTCACTGGAACACCCGCATCATCAGATTTTTACGGTGCCGGTGTTACCAGAGGATGTGGAGCGGATGTTGAAAACGGCTGAGTTGTATCATCAGCGGCATGCCCGTGATCCGTTTTCGGTGGTGCTGGAGTATGAGCGGGCGCAGGGAGAAAGAATCGTTTTTGAGAATAAACACTTCACGGCGTTTTGCCCGTTTGCGTCGCGACTACCCTTTGCAGTGTGGATTATGCCGCGGCGGGCGAACCCCTATTTCGAAGATAGCGGGCCGGACGAGCGAACGGCCTTGGCTGAGGCGCTGCGGCAAGTGTTGGGCCGCTTGTATGTGGGTTTAAATGACCCGCCGCACAACTACTACATCCATTCGGCGCCGTGTGATGACACGGGTTTTGTGTGCGACCGAGCTACGTTCCAGCATTTTCGCTGGCATATTGAGGTGTTGCCGCGCTTGGCGCGGCTGGGTGGTTTTGAGATGGGGACAGGTTTGGAAATTAACCCGGCTCTGCCGGAAGAATCAGCGGCTTTTTTGCGCGAACAAACGATTTCTACCAACTTAACCTGATGTCTTCCCCTTTCCCCAAGTGGGGAGAGGGCAGGGTGAGTGCCATCCTCATCCCTGCCTGTCCGGCAG
>CAYJWZ010000014.1:0-16433 GCA_964374055.1 uncultured Candidatus Saccharibacteria bacterium
TGGCGAGCTTTGTCGGCCTTACTACCGGCTTCCTCCCCGACCACCACGTAATCAACTTTGACGCCGACGGTTGAAGTAACCGATCCCCCTAAACCCAAGACACGTTGCTTGGCTTCATCGCGGGTTATGTCACCCAAGCTACCAGTAAAGACAAAGGTTTTATTTTTCAACGGCCCAGCGTTGCGCTCCGCCGTTATTTTAATACCGACGCGGCGATAGTCGGCCAGTAATTTTTTGGTGGCCGGTTGGGCAAAAAATTCGTGCACAGAGTGCGCAACTGTTTCGCCAATGCCTTCAATTGCATTTAGCGCGGTGGTGTTAGCTCGGCTGACTTTGGTGAGCGTGCCGAAACGGCGGGCAATGTCCTGGGCCGTTACTAAGCCAGTGTGTGGGATACTGATGGCCACCAGAAAGCGGTGCAACGGCAGTTTCTTGCGACTTTGGATCATCGCGATTAGTTTATTGGCCGAAACTTCAGCAAAACCGGGCAAGCCGAGGAGATCACCTGGTGTGAGTTCCCAGAGGTCAGGCGGGGTTTCGATGAGGTTGGCTTGCATAAGTTGTTCAATAATTTTGTCCCCCAAGCCTTCAACATCAAAGGCGGCGCGAGAAATAGCATGGAGAATTCGCTCACGCTGCTGCGAGAAACAGGCTTTGTTAGTGCAGCGAATGATAATGCCCTTGATATCGCTTTGTACCGGTGAGCGGCAGATGGGACAGCGCTTTGGCATTTTGAACGGTTTGGCGCTTTGGGGCCGCAGGCGCGGCAAGCTTTTGATCACTTCGGGAATAATATCGCCAGCTTTGCGGATTATCACGGTATCCCCAATCCGAATATCTTTGCGGGCGACTTCGGCGGCATTGTGGAGCGTGGCCCGCGAAACTGTGCTGCCGGCAACGGTTACCGGTTTGAGATGAGCCACCGGGGTTAAGGCGCCGGTGCGGCCAACTTGGACAATAATATCCTCAACGACCGTGGTAGCTTCTTCGGCAGCGAATTTATAGGCAATGGCGCCGCGCGGGGCTTTGCCAACAATGCCGAGACGGTCATGCAATTTCAGATCGTTTACTTTAATGACTAGCCCATCGACTAAAAAGGGGTAGGAGCGGACTCGCTCTGCTTCGCGCTTTAAATATTTTTCAACTTCAGCCAGATTCTTAAGTAGTTGGGCGTTGGGGGGAACCGGAAAGCCAAGTTGTTGCAGTGTTTGATATTCCACTTCTCGGGTAGCCATTACGCGGCCGTCGGTTATTTCCCAGGCAAAGAAGCGTAGGGGTCGGGCAGCGGCCATTCTGGGGTCGAGCTGCCGAATGGAACCGGCGGCAAAGTTGCGCGGGTTAGCGAAGGGTGCTTCGCCTTTTTTGATGCGTTCTTTGTTTACTATTTCGAAATCTTTTTTGAGCATATAGACTTCGCCGCGTATTTCTAAGCGTCCCTTTGAGTCCCTGCGCTCCCTCAGGGCAAGGGGTATGGCCTCGATCGTTCGAATGTTGTGCGTGACATCTTCCCCAACGTGCCCATCGCCGCGGGTGAGGGCCCGGGTTAGTTGGCCATCCTGATAAACCAAGGCCACAGCGACGCCGTCAATTTTGAGCTCGGCGAAGTAGTTGTATTGGCCGGGCCGCCCATTGGGGCGAGCCTCGCCCTGCTGGGCGGGAATAATCTTCTGATTGCGCGTTTCCCATTTCTGTACGTCTTCGATAGTAAAGGCATCAGTGAGCGATAGCATACGAGTACGGTGCGGCACGGAAATAAATTGCGGCCGCGGCTCACCACCCACACGCTGCGTGGGTGAATCCGGGGTAATCAGTTCAGGGTTTTGTTGTTCAAGTTGCTCGAGTTCGTTTTTCAGGCTGTCGAGAGCGGCATCAGAAATTTCTTGCCGATCGAGCACATGATAGAGATAACGATGATGATTAATTTCCTCCCGGAGCTTCTCGATGCGCCGTTCAGCTTCAGTCCGGTTCATGGCTGACTACTCTAGTGGACAACCACCGGCCAGGCTGCGCAACCGGCCAAGATTGTTCTGATATTCACTGCTGCTATAAGCGCAGACGGAGCCAGAAGGTAGCACTTGCCCATAGCTCTTATAGATAGCCGGGGCGCTGTCGTCATATTGAATTTCGGCCGTGAGGGGGGTGCTATTAGAGACAGGCACAGGTGGCGTTTTTTTGCTTAGTTCAAATAAAATGTGTTCCAGTCCCGAGTTGGCCGCATAAAAGGAACGCTCATTGACAACGATCGAGCGACCGAGGCGAAACTGCCGGGCCAGCAAACCACTCATTACTACAGCACCCGCCAGCATGATGGTCATAACTAGCAAGACAATGTAGATAGCGACATCACCGCGATTTTTTTTAGAATTATATTTCATAAAGGCTTAACTTGTCGTGAAGTGATAGTGGTTTCCAGCTCCAGCGGCGGGAGCTGGCTGGTGGTGGTGCTTCCAGCTTCAATAACGACGGTGACAAAGCCCTGGCGCTTCATAACGCCCGGATCAGAAACACCAGCGGGCATCTGGAAATCAAGGCGGGTTATCTTGGTGGTGTTGCTGGTGAGCGAGTCAAACTTTGTAAACAATGTACTACTATCACATATGCCACCAGTAGTTGTGTCAGACCTTTCCCAACTATTCTGTGTTGAGCGGCGATATTTTACACAGCTGGTATTTTGATTTCGGAATACTATACCGCCATCATTGGAATTCACATAGGTGGAGGCATAGCCGGTGCGGGCTTCGCGCATAAACAGTTCCAAAGCGAAGCGAATGTCTTCCTGCAGCGAGCGCTCGGCGATCTCGCGGCGTTCGTTCATCACAAAGCGGCCGAAAACGGTGACAGACAGTACCAGCAGTATCACCAGAATACCCACGGCGATCATCAGTTCGATTAAGGTAAACCCTTTATTTTTCATGGCGTGGTATACCAGTTAAAGAGTTTTTCTTTGAGCTCAATGTTATGCGAGGCACCGCGCGCATCCCAACTGACGGTAGAGGTAACTTCAATAGAAGCCGGGTCAGGCAGGGTGGCCGCGGCATTAGTACAATCAATTTTAATCAGGCGGGAATAATTAGTTTCGGTATGACCGCTGGGATCATGCACAAACTGACCACTACGTGTACGGTAGAGTTTCGCAGCGTTAGTGTCAGTTGGGTTAATTGTTTGTGGCTGGCCGTCAATAGCCATGGCGGAATCGAAAATTAAGTAAGCATTATTACTTGGGTCAACTGCATCGCACAGCCCTCGCGTCCACAGTGGTTTACTGACATCAAACCAATTGGTATCACGCTGCGCCCGGATAAGCTCCAGGCCTTCGCGGGCAATTTGGATGGCCACAAAATTCTCGCGGGTTATCCGGCTACCAGCGGAACTGGTCACAATCAAACGGCTGACAGCCACGGCCGTGGTTGCCAGGAGCGCCAAGGCCACTAAGACACTGATCAGTGATATCCCTGTCTGGCTTCTACTCAACCTGGCCATAGTTTTTTATGGTTAGAGTCCGAGTACTACTGCCAGACTGCAGGGTCAGCTTTTTGGTTTTACTTGGCCCGGCATCCTTTAATTCAATATTGGGCGGCGTGGCTTCGAAGATAAACGATTGCCAAGCGGTCGGCCCAGTGACGCCGAGCGGCAATGTTTGCTTTTCGATCAGAAAATCCTTTCCTGCTCCCTCCTCATACTGGTTAGCGTCTGGATTGTTGCTATCAGCAAATATCACAATGTTGTTATCTTTCACAGCGACACCGACATCAGAGCAGTTTTTCTGCACAACTGCTTGATCAAGACAGGCTTGGGGCCGATCTTCATTCAGGGCTTTTTGCTGGGCGGTGCGAACCATGGTTTGGACTTGTTCGGTAGCGAGTAGCAAGGCTTGGTGCTGGCGGGCGGCTGGCCAGCCCGTCAAGACAATAGCGCTTAAGATACCCATGATAGCTAATACGACAGCAGTTTCCAGGAGGGTGAACCCTTTCATATCAATAGTTTAGCGGGCTAAAGAAGAAAAAGAAAAAGTACTCGGGCATGGCAGGAACGAGGATAATGAGCACAGCGGCGATGATTAAGAGAGGACCAAAGGGAACAGGGGTTTTTAATTTTGCTTGGCCCCGGGCAAGTAACCAGAAACCAACCAACCCGCCAAGAATAAAGGCGAGCCAGAGCAGCAGGAGCGTCCCTTTTAGACCAAGTAAAGCACCGAGCGGCAGCATGAGTTTTACATCACCCAAGCCAATCCCCCACTGCCGAGTTAGAAGCCAGTTGATGAGCAGGATGAGTAGCAACAGGCCAGGGCCAGAGATGGCGCCACTAAGTGCGGATAGGAGATTCAGCTCGGCGTATCGGGTAGCCAGCCAGGCTACTACGGCGAGGCTTAGGCCGAGAATAAAGACATCGGGCAGGAACATGGAGTACAGATCGATGACGGCCAGAATAATCAGCAAAGCGATAATGATGAGTAGCAGGGTGGCCTGGAGAAATGCGCCGGGGAATAGTGGGAGCGGTGTGAATATGATCAGGCTAGCCATGCCCATGGCGAGTTCGATGAGCGGATACTGGACCGATATAGTTTTATGGCAGTGGCGGCACTGGCCCTGCAGGAAAATAAAAGAAAAGATGGGAATTAGCTCCCACCAGACAAGTTGTTTATGGCAGTGTGGGCACTGCGAGCGCCCGGTTGGCCTGCCTGACCGGTAGGCAGGTTTGGCTTTTTTGAGATAACGCAGAATAACCACATTCAAAAAACTGCCGATGGCCGTGCCGAGAGCGAAGATGATCAACTGATACATGTGTTCAGTGTATCACTGAAAACAACAAACCCCGCGTCCGCCATCCGCCAACTGGCGGAGCGGAGCGGGGTTTGAGGTTAAATCCGGATACCGTTTACGGTGTACATTTGAATGTAGCTGCAACGCAGCCGGTGGGATTTGAATCAACAAACGTACCGGAGGCATCTACGCATACCCGATTAGTGCCGCTTCTCAATTTCGCATCCACGCAGAATGATGAGGCATTAGATATGGCAGTAAAATCTGGACTGGTTACTGCTAAGCCTTGCGCCTTCGCAACGTCCTCCCGCAATGATGTGGCCGATCCTGCTGTTGAGCTATCGCCACAGGTCGTTCCTGGCGTGGCGCCGAAACAGGTCCCAACGTTTGTATAGTTTGAACTGTTATTGTCATAAACTATTTCAGCTAACGTGCGGAGTTGCCCTACGTTAGATTTGATACGCGCATCATTGGCTTTGTCACGGGCGTTGCCTAAAGCGACTAAGACCAAGGCGGCCAGGATACCGATGATCGCAATAACAACCAATAATTCGATGAGGGTAAACCCTTTAGTTTTTTTCATAACCCTCACCTCCTCTCATAGTCTTTTTAGTATACACCATATCAGAAGGTGAGAACCAGATTGTAAATTGGCAGGAAAACAGCAGAAACCACTAAGGCCACGCCCAGACCCAGTAAAATGACCATAATCGGTTCAAAGAGGGTGTTGATAGCGTTAAGTAATTCTTCAACTTCACGCTGAAAGAAGCGATTGGCCTCGCCAAAGGCCGCGCTAATTTTACCACTTCGTTCCCCGACATTTACCACTGTAGACAAAAGCGGGGGGATAAAGGGCTCATGTTCCCACACCGCCGAGATGAGAGAGCCGTCCTTTACGGCAGCGGAAGTATCACGCAGAATTTTCTGGTAAACTTTGTTGCTGACCGCACCCTCGGTTAGGGCGAGTGATTCAAGCAAGGGTACGTCACTTTTTAAGAGAATATAAAGCATAGCCGTGAGGCGGGCTAAGTAGACTTTCTGAAAGAGGCCCTGAATAAGGGGTAGGCGCAGCAGCAAGGTGCTGGCCATGAAGCGACCTTCGGTGGTGCGGAAATAGGAGCGGGCCAGGAAAAAAATAATAATCGCCAGGGCGGCGATGTAGTACCAGTAGCTGCTCCAGAAACTAACGACGCCCAAGACAAGGCGGGTGGGTAACGGTAAGGGAACGTTGGAATCAGCGAAGAGTTGCGAAAGCTGGGGCAAAACAAAGGCGAAGAGAATGGTAGTCACGATCAGCATGACGCCTAAAATCATGGCGGGGTAGACGAGGGCGCCAATTAATTTCCGCTGAAATACATGCTGACGCTCGAGATAGTCAGATAATGACCCCAAAGCCTCGGCTAAACGGCCGGAGGCTTCCCCGGTACGTACCAGCCCCAGAAAAAACGGTGGGAATATTTTTGGATGTTTAGCCAAGGACATGGAGAGTGATTCGCCGCCGCGGATATCATTGACAATATCCTGCAAGACCTGCCGAAAGAGCGGCTTGGTTATTTGTTTAAGAATCGCCTGCAGACTTTGCACAATTGGCACCCCGGCATCGATCATGGTACCGACCTGTCGAGAGAAGAGGACGAGCTCTTTCGTCTTGACGCGGCCGCGCCAGACGGAGCGATTCAGGAAGGAAGTAGTGGCAGTCATCGGCCAAAGTTTCTAGTGGATGAGAAAAAGGGTTGGGCATCGGCCATTTTTACGACACCGGCATCAACCAACGCCTGCAGGCTGGCATCAAGGGTTTGCATGCCCACCTCGGCGCTGGTTTGTATAATACCAAGAATCTGATGCACATTCCCCTCGCGAATCACGTTGCGAATGGCCGGAGTGGCAATCATGATTTCAATGGCCGGGATCCGACCGCCCTGGGTGCGCGGTAAGAGGCGCTGGGAAATAACGCCGGATAAGGCGACCGAAAGCTGGGTACGGATCTGGTGTTGTTGCATCGGCGGAAATGAATCGATGAGACGCTCGACGGTTTGCGCCGCATCGTTGGTATGCAGGGTGGCGAAGACCAGGTGCCCGGTTTCGGCCACCGTAATGGCCGTTTGCATGGTTTCGAGATCGCGCAGTTCCCCGATCATGATGACGTTCGGATCCTGCCGCAGCGTGGCGCGGACAGCAGTGGCAAAATCAACGGCATCGGCCCCGACTTCCCGCTGGTCGATGAGGGAATTTTTTTCCGTAAACTGATATTCGATAGGGTCTTCAATGGTAATAATATGTTCGTGGCGATATTGATTGATATAATCAATTAAAGCCGCTAGGGTGGTGGATTTACCATGGCCGGCCGGGCCGGCGACGAGCACAAACCCCTGGCGCAGGCCGGCAAATTGGGCGAGTTGGGGGGGGAGCTGCAAGTCTTCTAATGAACGAATTTCTTTGGGGATTAAGCGCAGCGCCGCCGATACCATGTTCAGCCGGTAAAAGACGTTCACTCGGAAACGAGTGCCGTCGTTTAATGCATATGAAAAATCAGCCTGGCGTTGTTGTTCAAGAGCTGCTTTGGAACGATCGTTGGTACCAATGAGGGAGGCAATCAGGCTGCTTACTTCTTCTTCAGTAAAGCTCGTGGCGCCGATTGCTTGGAGTTGTCCGTTAACACGAAAATGCGGCCGGCGGCTGGTAGCAAAGTGAACATCGGAGGCGCCAGCCGTGACCGCTTCACGCAATAAGTCATCAAGAGCTCGCACGGGCGCTTAAGACTTTATTCACCCGATCGACGACTTCACTCGGGGTGTAGTGAGCTTTAATAATATAATCGTTCGCTCCCAGCTTAAGGCCGCGTTCGACGTCGGGTTTCTGCCCGAGATTAGTTAATAAAATAACGGGGAGGTTTTTTGTCCGGTCATTTTTGCGCACGGCGGCTAAAATTTCAAAGCCGTCGCGTTTAGGTAAGACGATATCTAACAACAACAGGTCCGGTAAAGGATCTTTCTGTAAGCGCTGTTCAGCTACCTCGCCATCCTCAATGATTTCGACGGCATAGCCCAACCCGGCCAGTTTGGTTTTATACATGCTGGAGATAAAGGAGTCGTCTTCAACTAAGAGGAGTGAAATGTTTGAGGGCATATAGGTTATTTAAAGACTACTTTTTCTTCCTCGGCGGTAGCACGGATAACATCTTCGTAGGGTACTAATCCGGCCAGGGCTTTTAACAACCCGTCCTGACGCATGGTGATAAACCCTTGGCGCCGCGCTACGTCTTCCAGTGTATCATATTCGCTGGAATCGTTCATGACCGCCCGAAGCTCGCGGGTGACCGGGACAATTTCGAAAATGGCATAGCGTCCTAGCACCGCTCTATTCTGACAAGCCGGGCAGCCGGGGCTGGCATAGAGCACGCGCGGTGAGCGCTGATTTGGATCAGTTTTTAATTCAATTGGCACATTTTTCAGTTCTTGTTCAAGCTCAACCTTGAGTTCTCCGGAAATTGGTATTTCCTGCTTGCATTTCTGACAGAGCCGCACGACGAGACGTTGGGCAACTAATAAACGTAAACTGGCGGTTAAGAGAAAGGCATCAATGCCCATATCGACTAAGCGCGGAATGGCACCAACGGCGTCATTGGTGTGCAGGGTGGAGAGCACTAAGTGACCGGTGAGCGAGGCATGAATGGCTAATTCGGCGGTGTCACGATCGCGAATTTCACCGACCATGATGATGTCCGGATCCTGCCGTAACATGTTGCGCAAGCCGGCGGCAAAGGTGAGCCCGATTTCGGGATGGACCTGCGTTTGGCTGACACCGTCAATTTCGTATTCGATTGGGTCTTCGAGGGTGGAAATGTTGACGTCGGGCGTGTTGAGTTGTGACAGAGCCGAGAACATAGTAGTTGATTTACCGGAACCGGTTGGGCCGGTGATTAAGATAATGCCGCTGGGAGCAGCCATATTTTCTTTGAAAATCGCTTGCTGCTTACCCAGCAACCCCAACTCATCAAAAGTCGGGGCGCCGCCGGATTTTTCCAGAATACGGAGCACCACCTTTTCACCATAGGCAGTGGGCATGGTCGAAACCCGAAAATCGAAGGCATGATCGTCGGTGGTGGTAGAAAAACGTCCGTCCTGCGGCAGGCGTGTTTCATCAATTTTTAAATTAGAGAGAATTTTGATGCGGGAGACGACGGCGGCATGGGTTTTCATGGGGAGTAACAGTGAGGTGTGTAACTTGCCATCGATCCGATAGCGAACCCGCAGTTCTTTGGCGCTGGGTTCGATATGAATATCCGAGGCGGCGCCTTCGATGGCGTGGCGGATAATAACGGCCACGACTTTGCTGACGGGAGCTTCCTCAATAAAACGTTCGATATCCTGTTCCGGCTGACCCTTAATGGCAGCGGTGTTTTCCAGTTCACGACTAAATTCCTTCAGGGCGCCGCCAATTTCAGCTTGCAACTCGGCGGTCATGCCGAGGACCTTGTCGATGCCGTCCCTACTGCTTAAGTAAATGGCCGGTTCCAGGCCACGCTTCCGGGCAATAAAGCGGACGGCTTGCAGTGCTTGGAAATCATCAGGCGATTCCATAGCGACTTGCAGTTTCTGATCTTGCTCGCCAAAGACAAAGAAGCGGTAGGTGGCGGCCGCGGCCCGGGAGATGTCGCGCATGGCATTGCTATCTTTTTTGGCGGTGGCGATGTCGATGTACGGCACGCCGGTGAGCTCGGCTTTTAGTTGGGCTAATGCTTCTGGAAATATTAGCCGCTCGGCAAGAATAATGGCTTCAAGTGAATGGCCGGTGGTGGTAGCCCGCTGTTGCAGCGCACTTAACTGTTCAGCCGTGATGAGCCCGCGGGAGACGAGCAGCTGGTCGAAGGTAGGCCTGCCTGGCCGGTAGACAGGACTGCTCACAAGAACGGGTTGGCCTTGCCAGCGCCGGTGGGTGGCGGGACAGGCAGCGAGCCATCGCGGACTGGTTGCTGGTCGAGCCGCAGGTATTCAGCTTGTTGTAACAGTTTCAGATCAAGTTCGGTGCTGCCGACAGCGGGGGCAGTGTCCACCGGAGCCGGTTCGCTCGGTAACACTATAAACAGCAGAACACCACCGGCCACCAGGGCAGCCAGGACGAGGGCGAGAATCACGACCAAGCGGCGGTTTGGTTCCATAGGCTCAAGGTTTACCCCCTTCCTTATAGAAACGAACATTTAATTCGACAGTTAGCTGATCGAGGACGGCCGCTCCGTCACGCTGCAGTTTTAGATTGTCGACCGCTGTAAACCGGGGGGCGCGTTCCAGTTGCTCTAAAAAGACACGGGTTTGCTGATAGGTGCCCTTAAATTTGAGACCAGCACTCAGTTCGGTGACGCTGGCCGGGACGGTATTTTTCGTGCCCTGGTTGCGGCGAATACTACTGTTGCGTTGCGATTCAGTCGTGGCGTTGGAGACATCGGTCAACGTGCCGCCAGCCGCCGTGGCGGCCCGATGCAACACCCGCGTTAGATCTTCAAAGGCTTCGTCAGACGGTAAGGCGACGTTCAACATGCGTTCATTCACTTCTTGCGAGCGCAGGGTTGTTTGTTTGCGATCAAGATTCTTGAGAAAGTTATTACGCTCTTCCAGGCGCACGGTGGCCGCTGCTAACTCAGTGCGGGCGGAACTAATTTCGCTTAAGAGGGGTTGAAAGAGTAACATGGCGGCCACAAAAGCCAGTACGGTGGCTCCAGCCAGTAAGAGGTAGGCAGCATTTACCGTAGCACGAATCATAGGTCAAACGAAAACTGTGCCGTAAAGCGATAGCCACCGAGCTGATCGGGTGTGGCTCCACCTTCCTGTTTACTGGCGCCTTTTAGATTACTGTTTTGAAATAAGGTGACATGGCTGGGTGTGTTTTTAAGGCTGGCAAAGGTTTGCGCCAGGGTATCGAGGTCGGGCGTATTGCCTTCCATCTCCACCGTGCCGTCGGCCGCTAAGGTCAGTCGATTCAAAATTGTGGGCGCCGGCAACAAGCGCTCTAATTCTTTAAGTACTTTATCCCAACTGATACGGCCGGCCAGCAATTTTTGGAGTGCCGCCGAGCGTCGTTCAAATAAGACGATGCGCTTGGCAACGGCGTCCAACTCAGAAATTCTGGTTTCAACGGAGTTAATTTCTGATTGTATATCCTGTAAGTTTCCCCGCACTACCGAACGGGTCAGTGCGAGCCCACCCCAGATCAGTAGAAGTACAACGACAATACCAGCGGCGGCGAAAAAAAGCAGTCGCTGCTTTCTTTTTTGTTCCAGCAGAAAGCGGGTTTCGGGAGCAAGATTAATGGTGGCCATACGACTAAGTATATACTATTTGGAAAACCCGCGCAGCGCTAAACCAACGGCCACGGCGTAGCGCGGCCCCAGTTCCGTGAGACGATTTTCCAATTCAACCGGAAAGGTGAGGCCCCGCCATGGATTTCCGACGCTGACGGTAGTTCCTAAAAACTCTGACCAGGCAGCCCCCAGGCTGGGCAAATTGGCGCCGCCGCCGATGAGGATAGTTTTGGTAATCTGTCGGCTAGAGTCGGCCGTATACGTTTCAAGTAAACGTTTGGCATGCTGCAAGAGGGGTTGGAGACCACTGGAAATTGCCTGGCGCAGTGGCAGCGGAGCACTTTCCTGCAGGCCTAGGGTTATTTTCTGTTGTTCGGCTTCGTCGGTTGACACGTTCAGCGCTTTCTCGACGGCGGCCGTGAGGTGATAGCCGCCGACATCGAGGCTGGCGGAGATGCGCGGTGTGCCGCGATCAATAATATGGAAGGCGGTGGCTTTATCACCGAGATCAATTATCAAGGCCGAATCGGTGGGTTGAGCCAGCAGCGAGCGAGCCAAAGGAAATGTTTCTAACTCAATGGCATGCAGTTCAAGTTTTAAGAGCTGTATGACTTTGGTGTAGCGTTCGACGATGGCTTTGGGTGCGGCCGTAACGAACACCGGAATGGTGCCTGCCTGTCCGCTAGGCAGGCCTGCCTGTCCGGCGCTTTGACGGGAGCCGGCGGCAGCGGCGGGCAGCGTTTTTGGCGGCGGCGTGGATGGTGGTTGGGCAGCCGCATCCATGTGGGGCGGTTCCCCTAAGCGACTCCAGCCGAGGACCATGTCTTCCAGATTAGCAGGGACTAAGTCGCGAGCGGCAAAGTGAATGGCTTTGTCTAACTCTTCTTCCGGTAAGTCAGGCAGGGTGAGGACAGTAGAAAATACAATGCTGCTTGGTAAAGCGGCCACCACACTGTCAGTAGTGGCGTGAGAACTTTCCAGCAAGCGTTTCAGGGCATTAGCCGTGGCGCGGATGGCATCTTCACCGCTACCGGGCGGGTTGATGAGCAAATTGGGCATACCCGCTTCGGCATAGGTAGTGAGTTCAAGGCGTTTACGCCGGTCGATCAGTTCAACGACCTTCATGGTAGACGTGCCAATATCAATACCGACAAAGGCGGATGAGGCACCAAAAAGAGCCATAGGTCTCTTGATTATATCACAGGTACTTGGTATAACGGCCGTATGTCTATCACTTGGGTTTTGGTATTGATTATGGTGGTGCTGGTTGGTTATGCCCTGATGGCGTATAACGGTTTAGTTCGGCGCCGGAATCGGGTGGCCGAAGCATGGAGTGATATTGAGGTGCAATTGAAACGACGCCTGGATTTGATTCCGAATTTAGTGGAAGCGGTTAAGGGTTACGCCACCCATGAGAGGCAAGCCTTTGAATCGGTTACTGAGGCACGAGCTAAGGCGATGGGCGCAACGACGCCACAGCAGCAGGCGGAGGCGAACAATATGTTGGCCAGCACGTTGAAATCTTTATTTGCGGTCGCCGAGGCCTATCCTGATTTGAAAGCCAACACGAACTTTATCGAATTACAGCGGGAGTTGGCGGATACCGAGAATAAAATTCAGGCGGCGCGGCGATTTTACAATACGACCGTCCAGGAATACAACACGGCGTTGGAATCGGCGCCGACCAATATCTGGGCAGCTATGTTTGGCTTTCAGAAATCTGACTTCTTTGATGCCCCGGACGAGGAAATACAGGCGGTTCCGAAAGTTAGTTTTTAATTAACAACTTATTTTATGGTTTCACTCTATAGTCTTATTGAAGCTAATAAGCGAAAATCGTTTCTGTTAATGCTGTTTGTCTTGGCGTTGGTGCTTGGCGTGGTGGCCTTGTATTCGTATGCGGTGCGAGGAGATTTTGTGCTGCCGGTTATGGCCGCTATTTTTGCTATCCCCTCGGCGTTGATTGGCTATTACTCGGGTGACAAAATTGCTTTGCTGACGAATCGGGCGCAACCGCTGCCGCGGGAAGCAGCGCCGGAAGTGCATCGGATTATCGAAAACTTGAGTATCACGGCCGGGGTGCCGAAGCCGAAGGTATATGTCATCCAGTCCGCAGCGCTCAACGCTTTTGCTACCGGGCGGGATCCGGAACATGCCTCAATTGCGGTGACCACCGGTTTAATTGAACGACTAGAACGCAGTGAACTCGAAGGTGTGTTGGCGCATGAGTTATCGCATGTAAAAAATTATGATATTAGGTTTGGCACGGTAGTGGCAATTTTTGTGGGATTCATGACGATATTATCTGACATGTTTTTGCGCATGACGTGGTTTGGCGGCATGAGAAGCCGTAATGACCGCGAAGGAGGCGGCAATGCCGGCGCAATTTTGGCAGTGGTTGGACTCGTGCTTCTGATTGTTGCTCCTATCGTCGCTAAGTTGATTCAACTGGCCGTCTCGCGTCAGCGGGAATATTTGGCTGATGTGGCGGGGGCAATGTTAACGCGTTATCCGGAAGGACTGGCCTCGGCACTGGAAAAAATTTCTGGCTCGCCGCCGCTAGCCACGGCCGGCAAAGCCACCGCACATTTATATATCGCTAACCCCTTTAAAGCGCGCGGGGTGGCTAACCTATTTGCCACGCATCCGCCACTTGAAGACCGGATTAAAAGGTTGCGACAGCTGGGATAGTTTACTTACTCTTCCGTCACGATTTGTGGCTGTTCTTTGATGACGTCTGATGAAAAGCCGCGGGCGAGGAGAAAGCGATATAATCTGGCGGGGTCGGGACTACGCCGGGTAAAAGCAGTCGTAGCTTCTTTGGCTAACTGTCGCTCGCGGTCTAAAGAATACTGCTTGGCGAGCGTAATCGAGATAATATCAGGTGCAATCCCCTTTTGGCGCAGCTTGGCTTTGAGCCACATGGGGCCGACTGGTTTGCTGTTGGTTATACTTTCGATATAGCGCTCGGCAAATTGAGTATCGTTTATAAGTTTGTTCTGTTCCAGCCAAGACAGGGCGGTTGCGATGTCTGTTTGTTCAAAACCTTTTCTTTTTAGTTTGAGTGTGATCTCGGCTACCGAATGATCACGAATAGCTAAAATAGCTTGCGCTTGGTAGATCGGGTCGGTACGTTTGCCGGTGGGAGACATACAATAATTTGTATTATCCGCTATACTTACACCATATGGAAAAACCAATTCACGACAAGTTGACTTCCCGTTTAAAAAAGGTGCTGGCCGGGGCGGCTAAAGCTTCGAAGGAACTGAAGCACCGGCGCATTGGCACCGAGCATATGCTCTACGGCATGATGCAGGAAACGGGGTCGCTGGCTTGCAGTATTTTAAAAAAGTTTGGCTTCACGGCCGAATTTATCCGCGGCGAGCTGGAGCGCATGGAAAAATCGGATAAGTGGAAAGAGGAACTGTCGCCGCATTCGCGAGCGGCGTTTGAAAAAGCCGCCCGGACGGCTTTTCAGCACCATCATCGCTACATCGGGACAGAGCATATTTTGTATGGCATTGTGTCATTGAAAGATTCGACGGCCTATAAGCTGCTGGAAAAATCACCGGTGGATGTAAAGGGGTTAAGTCAGCAGGTGCAGATTGTCTTAAAGAGCACGTCGCATTTTCCGGATTTATCGAATTTTCTGGGGTTGCCGCTGGGGCTGGCGCCGGGCCAGGCGGCCGGGCCGCATGGCAAGAAACGGGCCGGTGGCGGCGTACCCATGCCGATGCCGGAACCAGCGCCGGAAGGGCGCAAAGCCAAGACACCGGCCTTTGATTATTTCACGCAGGATCTGACGGCCGCGGCGGCAGCCGGAAAGTTTGACCCGGTGATTGGCCGGGGCAAAGAAATTGAGCGGGTGATGAGCATCTTAAATCGCAAGACAAAAAATAATCCGATTCTGATTGGTGAGCCGGGCACGGGTAAAACAGCCATTGTTATCGGTTTGGCGCAGCGGATTGCCGCCGGCACGGTCCCACCAAAATTGCAGAGTAAGCGGATTCTGTCGCTCGATTTGGCTAGTTTGCTGGCCGGTACCACTTTCCGGGGTGAATTTGAAGAACGCCTAAAAGAATTGCTTCGGGAAATCGAACACAGTAAAAGTGTGATTCTGTTTATTGATGAGCTGCACACGATTGTCGGCGCGGGAGCGGCCGGCGGCAGCCTGGATGCGGCCAATATGCTGAAGCCGGCACTGGCGCGGGCCGAGATCAGTGTGATTGGCGCGACGACGCTGGATGAATATCGCAAACACGTCGAAAAAGATGCGGCGCTGGAGCGGCGGTTTCAGCCGGTGCAAGTGCGGGAGCCATCGGAAGAAGAAACTATCGCCATTCTGGGCGGCAGTCGAGAAGCTTACGAACAACATCACGGCTTAACGGTAACCGATGAAGCCATCCAGGCAGCGGTGGAAATGAGTGTGCGCTATGTGCCGGATCGGTTTCTGCCGGATAAGGCGCTGGATTTGTTAGATGAAGCAGCCGCTTCGTTGCAATTACAAATTGCCATTAAAACGGAAACACAGGAAGCACAATCACTGAAGAAGCAGTTAGATTCGCTGCGGGCTAAGAAAGAAGAAGCAATTGAAGCGGAAAATTATGAAGAAGCCCTCACGACCAAGCGCACCGAGGATGCCTTAGTGGACCGCTTGGCAGCCATTAGCCGGAAACAAAGTAAAGATGGGCTGGATCGCCCGGCGATTACGGCCGAGCATATTGCTAAAGTAGTGGCGGATAGCACGGGGGTGCCGGTGACGAAAATTCTGGCGTCAGAAATCAAGAAACTGGTGAATCTGGAAGAGGTGTTGCGGCAGTATATTGTGGGTCAAGAGGAAGCAATTCTGGCGGTGGCGCGCTATGTCCGGCGCAGTCGCGCCGGGATTGCGCATCCTAATCGCCCGCTTGGTTCGTTTATTTTCCTCGGGCCGACGGGGGTGGGTAAAACGGAGATGGCCAAGATTCTAGCGCAGGAAGTGTTTGAAAACAAAGAAGCCTTGATCAAGGTTGATATGTCGGAATTTATGGAGCCGCACAGCGTGTCGAAACTGATTGGGGCACCAGCTGGCTATGTCGGCTATGAAGAAGGCGGCAAACTGACGGAAGCGGTCCGGCGGCAGCCGTATTCAATTATCCTGTTTGATGAAATTGAGAAGGCGCACCGGGATGTGGCCAATGTTCTGCTGCAAATTTTGGATGAAGGGCAGTTGACGGACGCGCACGGCCGCAGTGTTAATTTCCGGAATACAATTGTGATTATGACGAGTAATATCGGCTCACGCGAGTTGGCCCAACAGGCGCGGATGGGGTTTGCGGTAACCGAGGAGAGCGGCGTACAGGCGTCAATTACCGAGCGTTACAACGAACTAAAGCATA
>CAYJWZ010000015.1:0-15519 GCA_964374055.1 uncultured Candidatus Saccharibacteria bacterium
TCAGTAAGTTTATTCCGAGATGGAGGTTCTGACTATCGATGAAGGCAAAATTGTTTTCTTTCGGGATCACAAAGGTTGTAAAGTCTGAAAATAAAATAACAGAAACACAACGATGAATAAGGGTGCAGTTAGTAATCCTGGTACGTAACGTTTTTCAATCCCAGCCCACATTAAGTGCCAAATGCCATTCGCAAACATTAAAGCGATGTATGAAAGCATGAATACCTCTCGCAAAGGAATATTTTTAAACAGCAAAAAAGTTAATACTACTGGTACAAAAAGTATCTCTAGAGTAACAAAGAACGTTCGTGACATTTTCCAAACAGGCCATCGTTGTTCAAAGTGAGTACTTATTTCTTCCAAAGAATGGAGCCACTGAACGATAACCATGACTGCAAAATAACTTTCTAGTATAGTCATGCTTACATACTACACGAAGCAACCTACTTGCCTAACCGGGGTCTTCGCGCTACCGTGACGGCCTGATGCCGAGCTCGTCTCTACGCGCCCCTGTGTCTAAGATATTGGGGTCAGATCACCCGGCACATTAGCCAAATCAACCTGCTACTTTTTTTCCTTGATCGGATTCTGGAAGCACCCTTCAAACTCTTTATTGATATTTTTGAAGAATGGCTGATCTTCGTTCGCGACCATAAAGCCGAAATCCTTTGAAATTTTCTTATCTTCACCTATACTAAACCGTTATGTCACGTCGCCGCCAAATCATTATTGCGACCACCCTTATTGCTGCGGGGGTACTGGCCGCCTTCTTTTATACCTATCAGCGCCCCTACGCCGTGGCCGAACGGGCCGTGCGAAACTTAGCCACCACCCCCAAACAAAACTTTACCGCCGATCTCCAGCTGCAAAATAGTCAGGCTACCCAGGCCGCTCTCAAAGAAAAGGGGACCGTGGAAATACACTTACAGGGCAACTATGATCGTTCCGCCACCCGCCCGGCACTGGGCTCGGCTGTGGCAGTCACCATTAAAACCGAGAGTGTCAGTTTGCAATTGAGCGGCGAAGCTCGTCTCCTGGAGGACAAGTTCTATCTCCTTATCAGCAAAACACCACCTATCTGGCCTGTTCTGCAAACCCTTAAGGGCCAGTGGATAGAGCTGCCGCGCGGTGGCCATCAAGACAGAGCCACTAATGTCGCCCCCGACCAATTATTTACCAGCGTAAAGCGAACGGGCAAAAACCAGTATCAGGCGTTAGCCACCCAAGCGGCGGTCGTCCGCTTTATGAATGCCCTGGCCGAAATTATGGGCACCGAACTGTCTGATCAACAACTGAATGAATTGCGGCGCGGCATCGGCCAGCTCGAACAACTACCAGTGATGCTCACCATTACTCCCTTTACCCATCGCCTGCAGCGGCTGGAAACCACCATTGCTCCGCCCAACGGCAATAACGTCCATTTTGTGTTGCGACTTGATTCCACGGTGACAACGACTGCTATTACCGCACCGGACAGTGCCACCACCCTCGAATCCGCCCTCAAAAAAAGGTAGAATAGCCTCGCATGACCCCAATTGAACTCGTCGTCGTGGTCGGCGCTGTTGTTGGCGCGGCTATCATTGTCTGGTTGATATCGCGGCCATCTAACGCCTCATCGCCGGGTCTGGATCGCGTCCTGGGGCAGCTTGATGCTCGGCTGAAAGACAACGTCCGCGCCATGAACGAATCCAAATCCTTTATGGCTCAACGAGTAAACGAAGTCAGCGTCAGCCTGGGGCGCCTCTCGCAAGCCACCGCTGCCTTACATCACACCAGTGAAGAAATTGCCTCTTTTCAACAGATGTTAAAAAGCCCTAAAATTCGCGGCAGTTTTGGTGAAGTGTTATTAGGTAACTTGCTGGCCGCCGTCCTGCCGCGTGATCGCTTTGAGTTGCAACACACACTGGCGAGTAGTGGCTATATCGCCGACGCCACCATTCAATTACAGGACGGCTATCTCGTGGCCATTGATGCCAAGTTTCCCTTAGCCCATTACGAAGCCTATGCCGCCGCTACCGGAGACAGCGAGCGTCAGCAGCAACGCAGCCTGTTTATTAGGGATGTAAAAAAGCACATCACCGACATTGCCGAAAAATATATCTCGCCGCGCGACAAAACCCTCGATTACGCCTTTATGTATATTCCCCTCGAAGGCGTCTACTACGAATTGATTGTCCATGATCCCTCCGGCTCGGAACTCTGGGATTTTTGCTTAAACCGCCGCGTCATCCCCGTTTCGCCCAACAGTTTTCTGGCGTACCTGGAAACGATCTTAATTGGTCTGAAAGGCATGAAAATTCAGCAGCAGGCCCAGGAAATTTTGCGCAGTTTAAGTGCCGTTCGTCATGACTTCCTGGCCTTTGCTAGAGAATTCACTATGATTGGCACCCACTTAACCAACGCCAAAAATCGTTATGACGACTCCGCCCGCCGCCTCGATAAATTTGCTAATCGCCTCGAACAGGTAGAAAGCGCTGTGCCGTCTAATAACGCCGCAAAACTCCCCGAACGATCCCCTGAATAACCGGATTTTTGGTGTAAAGTGGCCGCATCTTTTTGTTGGCTGGCTGCAAGCGAATGCGGGTTTTCTCCCGATAATATCGTTTCAAGGTGGCGTAATCGTTATTGAGTAAGGCCACTACCACATCACCGTTGTTCGGATAAAAATTGCGCTCCACAATCACATAGTCGCCGTCCAGAATGCCATCCTCAATCATGGAATCACCGCGCACTTGCAAGACGAAGCAATTCAAATTAGGTAACAGCTCCAGCGGCACCGAGATCGCTTCTTTGTTTTCAATGGCTTCGATCGGCGCGCCGGCCGCAATCGCACCCAGTAAGGGTAACTCCACCGCTTTTACAAACCAGTTAGCTTTTGGGGTGAGTTCAATCGAGCGGCCCTGGCCATCGCGCACCCGCACATACCCTTTGCGCCGCAGCGATTGGACGTGCGAAAAAGCGGTGGCCGGTGATTTAATATTCATCAGCTTCATCAAATCCCGGTAACTCGGCGCGTAATTCCGCTCCGCCAGCCAGGCGCGAATCTTGTCCAAAGTTTCTGATTGTCGCTTGGTGAGGTCGCTGTAGGCCATAGAACAAATATAATACACATTGCTCAATGAGTTTTGCACAGCTATGCTTTTGTGGTGCGTGTAATTTTTGATACCAACGTCTTAATTGACGGGTTGAGCGACGATTTCAGCGCCCCGGCCCAACTATTGGAAGCGGTGAGAGCTGGCAAGCTGACCGCGCTCAGTACGCCGCCTATTGAGCGTGAATATCGACTGATTCTAAATCGGCTCATTAACGACCCAACCTATCATCAGCGTATTGAAAACTTTTTGCAGCAGGCCGAGCGGGTCCATGAACAGCACGCCGAGGTAGCAATTGATGATCCGGAGGATTATAAATTCTTACAAGCGGCCGTTGGCGGCCAGGCCGACCTCATCATCACCATGGATCGGCATCTCTTAAGTGCCGGTGAAGTCGGGGAGACCCGCATTGTTGCACCCCGGGAAGCACTGGCTATGTTGGAAGAAGAATCCGGCACCGGTGACGCCTGGCAAAATTTCGTTAAAGGTATCGGCATTGGGGTTGTTGTCCTGGCAATGCTCAGCTTACCCAACCTAAGCCGAGCGGCCACTCCGGAAGAAATAGTTTTAAACAGCCGGGCGATTGCCGATAAGCAAGCCGCCATTGCCGAGCTTGATCAAAAAATTAATGAACTGCGACAACGGGCCACCGGTAGTGCCACCGCGGCCGCCATCATCAATCAACAGGTCACCCGGTTGACTGAACAACTCGTGAAGGCCCAACTCGAGCTACGGCAAACAGAACTATCTATTCAAAGCACTGAGGCTACCCAAAAAACCACTGAAAAAAGCATTGTCGTGCTCCAGCAGGAAATACAAGATCAAAAAGAACTCTTATCACATTTCATTCGCGAGCTTAATCACAGTGAGCAAGGCTCGTGGGTAAGCCTTTTTTTATCTAACTGGAGTTTGAGTGCGGTGTTGGCTGAACGGGCCACCTATGCCGATCTGCAAACGCGCACCAGCACCGCCATAACGGCTTTAAAAGAGAAGGAAAAATCGTTAACTGAGCGGATAGCCGAATTAGCCGAACAGGCTCGGGCTCTCCAACAATTACATGGCGCCCTGGCCGCCCAGCAGGCCGAACTGGATAACACCGCCGCTGAGCAAAAAAACTTTCTGGCTAAGAAAAAAGCCGAACAGGTAAAATACGAACGGCAACTGGCCGAAGCCAAACAAGCCCGGGCCGAAATCGAACAGAACGTTTTTACCCTCAAAAACAGCGCCGTGAAGATCACGTTGACTGACGCCAAAGACAAAGCCCGCTATGCGGCGCAACTAACCGGCGTGCGAGCCGCCTTGCTCATGGCCGTCCTCAAAATCGAAAGTAATCTGGGCGGCAATGTAGGCGGCGGCACCTTCCCGGACGACATGCATCCGCTGAGTCGAGATGCTTTTCTGCGCCTTACCAAAAAACTCGGGCTCGATCCCACCAAGACTCCCATCTCCGCCCGTCCCCGGAGCTTTCAAGGCTGGGGCGGCGCCATGGGCCCTGGTCAGTTTATGCCCGATACCTGGGAACGTATGGAGGAACGCATTACTAAACTAGTTGGTCACACGCCCAACCCGTATGACTTAACCGATGCTTTTGTGGCCACCGCCCTGTTTCTGGCTGATCGTGGCGCTGCCGACCCAGCCAAAGAATATGAAGCCGTAAACCGCTACATCGCCGGGCCTAATTGGCGCAACTTTACCTGGTATGGTGATCGTGTGTTAGCGGTTGCCAAAGAATATGCGAGCGAAGGCATTTAAGCTGCTGGCTGTTGCCGCCTTCCTCAACGTCGCCTTATGGACACTGATCCTAATCAAATTTGATCGCTCTAACCCGGCCGCGGTACTCCATTACTCGGTTGATGTTGGGATCGATTATATTGGCGAAGGCGGCCGCGTTATTACGTTGCCGATTATTGGCCTCTGCATGCTGGTGCTGAACAGTTTGCTCGGCTGGCGGCTCTTTAAAACTGAACCACGGGTCGCCTGGCAGCTCTGGGCAGTAACACCTCTGCTCCAACTACTCCTCTTGCTAAGTGCTGCCTTGCTGATTACTGTAAACCCCTAAACGCATATGGCCACGCTGGCTTTCGTCATTGATTACCCGGCCTTGCGCCGGCGGGCATGGGAAATACTGCCCGGCCTGTTGTCGTGGTCTACCTTACTTGGCTTAACAAGTTTGTCGTTCATCCTGCCTTTTTGGATTGCCATCTTTGTTATTGTCTACGACACCTACATCCTCATTCGCTCGGTCTATATGTCCATCCACCTCGTCTATGCCTACCGCACGCTGAAAAAAGCTCGCGTGATAAACTGGCTGAAAAAATGTCAGACCGCCCACGGCCACATGCCATGGCAACAAGTCCACCATGCCATCGTAGTGCCCACCTATAATGAATCACTGGTTGTATTGCGCTCGTCACTTAACTCACTGGCCAGCGTCGATTTTCCTCATGAACAGCTACACGTAGTAGTTGGCTTTGAAGCCCGGGCGGGGGAACGAGCTCGGGAGCGGGCCAAAGCTCTGGAGGAGGAATTTGCCAGCAAATTCCAAACAGTACTCACGACGTTCCACCCGGATAATCTGCCCGGGGAGAAGCGTGTCAAAAGTGCTAACGCCGCCTATGCTATTGAGCAGTTGGAAAAAGTGTTGGCCGGAAAAAATATCCCTGTTCAAAATATTCTGGTCAGTAATTTTGACAGTGATACTGTCGTCAGCCCGGAATATTTTTCGGCTCTCACCTACACTTTTATAACCCACCCTGACCCGTACCATGCCAGCTACCAGCCGCTGCCCATGTACAACAACAACGTCTGGGACGCGCCGGCTTTCTCCCGCGTTATCGCCACCGGCTCCACCTTCTGGCAAATGATTGAATCCACCCGCCCCGAGCGCCTGGTCACGTTTTCCAGCCACTCCATGACACTGCAGGCCTTAAAAGACGTCGGCTACTGGCAAAAAAATATTATCTCCGAAGATTCCCGCATTTTCTGGCAATGTCTCCTGCACTACGATGGCCATTACCAAACCGTACCGCTGTACACTACCGTTTCCATGGATGCCGCACTCGGCCAAAACTGGTGGCAAACCCTGAAAAATCAATATCGTCAAAAACGGCGCTGGGCGTGGGGAATTGAAAACTTTCCCTATCTGACCGAAGGGTTTTTACACAACCCAAGAATTTCCTGGGTCACCAAGTGGAAATATCTTTTCCGCACCCTCGAAGGTCACTATTCCTGGGCCACCACCCCGATTATTATTGCCGGCCTGGGCTGGCTCCCGGTTTTATTTGGCGGGCCGGCATTTCAAACAACCGTTTTGTCCTATAGTTTACCCTCAATTACCCGCACGGTGATGTCGATTGCTATGCTAGGCCTCCTCATTTCTACGACCCTGTCTTTTTTATTACTCCCACCGCGGCCCGCCGGCTACAGCCGCTGGCGCTACTTCGGCATCGCCGGCCAGTGGGCGCTGGTACCCTTTATCGCCACCCTGCTTTCTGCTTTTCCGGCCCTCGATGCCGAAACCCGCCTGATGCTGGGCCGCGATCTACAGTTCAACGTCATGCAAAAGCATCGTCGCTATGTTGCTTGATCTATCCCTTCTAACGCTGGACCAACTTTTTCTGCCGGTTGCCAGCTTCCTGATAATTCTCGGCGCCATCGAACTATGGCGTCTGAAGCAAACGGGCGTGTTAAAAATTGGTGCCTTGTTGGCCGCGGTCACCAGCCTTCTGGCTGCTGTTACGATCGAAAATCCCGCCCTGCAAGCCGGCTTGTTACTGGCCACCAGCATCATTATCCTGATTGGCTGGCTTGATGAACAATTTAAACTGTCTGCTCTACAGCAATTACTCTGGCAACTGGTTATTGCTGCCATCGTCGTTAGTTTCGGTTGGACCATTCCCCATGTCACAAATCCCTTTAGTGGGGGAGTGGTACTGTTACCGACCGGCACCTTATTTTCTCTCGGTAATCTTCTCGCCATCGCCTGGCTGGTATTCCTCATGAACGCCCTTAACTGGTTCGATGGCAGCGATGGCTTGTTTGGCAGTGTGGCCGCCGCCGCCCTGCTCGCTTTGGCTGGAATTAGTTTGCTGCCAGCCACGCAAGATCAATTTACCATTTCACTTAGTCTGCTTGGCTTGGGCAGTATCATTGCTTTTCTCTTCTGGAATTGGCCGCCAGCTAAAGTCTACCTCGGCACCACGGGGAGTTGGTTTTTCGGGTTGTTTATTGGAATCACGGCCATCACCGGCGGGGGAAAGATTGCCACCACCAGCCTAGTCCTCGCGCTGCCCCTCATCGATTTTTTTCTCGTTGCTTTCCATCGCTTGCTATCGCGTACTGCCCCATGGCAGGCCGATACCGAACGCCACTGGCATCATCGCCTAAGAAATTCCGGCTTAACGCCCACCCAAATCGCCGCCCTTGCCGGCGGCGTGAGTATCGTGTTCGCTATCGCCGCCATCACACTGCAAACGCAAGCCAAACTGTGGCTGCTGGCTGTTGTCGCCGTAATTTTAAGTATCACCGCCACCAGCTTGCTTACGGCGCGGGCGCGGAGTAGAGTAAAATGTTAACTATGCCAAAGCGGGGAGTACTTATCATCGGTTTAATTGCTCTTATTACGTTCCTGGCTCTTCGCCTGCGGCCTGTCCCCCGTAGCTTTAGCGGAGGGGGATGCCCCGACTTTACTGCCCAACGTCTGGCAATCGGCGAAAAAGAAATCGTCGTGGCGTTGGCCGATTCTTCCGCCGAGCGTATGCTTGGCCTCTCCGGTTGTCCCGAAATCCCGGCTGAATCCGGTATGTATTTCGTCATTAATCCGGTTCAGCCAACCGCCTTCTGGATGAAGGACATGCTAGTCCCCCTCGATATTATTTGGATCAAAGATAATAAAGTAATTGGCTTGGCGGCCCCTGTTCCGCCACCCCTCGCTGGTCAGCCAGAAACACTTCTGCCGCAGTATAAATCACCCGACGTCGTTGACGCCGTCCTTGAGCTCCCCGCCAACCAGGCCGCCCTTCTCAACATCAAAATCGGCACCACCATCAAATCGATCTAACTTTGACAAGAAAGCCACCTTCCGGCAGTATAGAGCCCATGTCAGATAGCGATAAAAAAGCAGTCATTGAAACTGGCGGCAAGCAATATTTCGTCTCGGAAGGCGAGAAAATTCGCGTTGAAAAATTAAATGAAGAAGTTGGCAAAAAGATCGTTTTTGACGAAGTCTTAATGACCGTCAGTGGCGACGAGGCCACGATTGGCCAGCCACTGGTCAAAGGCGCCAAAGTCGAAGCGAAAATTACTGCCCATACTCGCGCCAAAAAAGTCTTCGGCGCTAAAGTTAAAGCCAAGAAACGCCACCAGAAATACTTCGGTCACAAACAACACCTCACCGAAATCGCCATCACCAAAATCACCAGTTAAAAAATTCCCTCCCGTAAGGAGTAGCCGCTATAACTTCCGTCGGCCGGACAAGGCCGCCGACAGTGTCATGGCGTCAGCAAATTCAACATCACCGCCGGTGGGCAAGCCACGGGCCAGGCGAGTGACCGTAAGAGACCTGCCCGCCGCCGCCTTGGCGTAGGTGGGGGAACCAGTGAGATGTTCCATAATATAATGCGCGGTGGCTTCGCCTTCCAGATTCTGGTCCAGCCCGATAATTAATTCTTTGGCTTCGCCGCCCTCTAAACGGCGAAATAATTCTTCCAGCGTTAACTGCTCTGGCCCAATGCCATCCATGGGGGAGAGCACGCCACCCAATACGTGGTACACGCCTTGGTACACATCAGCTCGTTCAATCGCTTCGATATCCAACGGATCTTCCACTAAACAAATTTGGGCCGCATCCCGCTGCTCATCGGCACACACGGCACAGTATTCGGCATCGCCCAAATTATAACAAATCGAACAAATGCGAACGTTAGCGTGTAGATTTTTAATCGCCTCACTTAACGCCGCCACTTTCGGGTAGGGCTGGCGCAATAAATAAATCGCCAAACGCTTAGCTGATTTCGGCCCGATGCCCGGTAAACGATTAAGTTCGACAGCCAACTCCTGCACCGCCCGCGGCAGAACCGACCTCATACCGCCACCGCTTCCACGGCTTCATCGGCTGGTGCCATACATGTCACAAAGCGGCTATGAAAACGCAGCGGCACCACGCCCGTTGGCCCGTTACGATGCTTTTCAATAATGAGCGAAATATCGAACGTTTCCGGCCGTTGCTCCTCATCGTCCGGAACCTGCCGATGAATAAACATCACCACGTCGGCATCCTGTTCGATGCTGCCCGATTCGCGCAAATCCGACAGCTTTGGCCGCTGGCCCGTGCGCATCTCAATCGCCCGGGAAAGCTGCGACAAAGCAACAATGGGCACGTTTAACTCAATGGCCAACTTCTTAAGATTGCGTGAAATATCCGATACTTCCTGCACCCGGTTATCTTTATAACGCTCCGATTCCAGTAGCTGCAGATAATCGACAATTAACAACCCCAACCCATGCTCGGCTTGTAAGCGCCGGGCCATCGTCCGCATACCCATAATATTGTTGGACGACTGGTCATCAATATAAATCGGCGCTTCACTAAGCTCTCCCATGGCCTGGCCGATCCGCGCAAAATCATCGAACTCGCCCCCGGTTTCTAGTCGGCCAGTTCTGAGCCGCCACAAATCCACATGCGCATGCGCCGCCAATAACCGATCAACTAACTGTTCCTTCGACATTTCGAAGCTGAAGATACCGACAGGCACTCCCGTCAGGGCCGCTGCCCGGGCAAAATCCAGCGCCAGCGTTGTTTTACCGACTGACGGCCGGGCCGCCAAGATCACTAGATCAGACCGCTGAAAACCAGCCAGAATACTATCCAAATCAGCAAAGCCGGTCGGCACGCCGCGCAGCGCCTGATCTCCCTTATGCAACTTGTCGATACGCACAAAAGCTTCTTCCAACGCTTCCGATAGCTTGGCAAACTTGCGATGATGGTGTTGCTGAGAGACAGCGAACAATTGCCGCTCGGCTTCGTCCAACACACCGGCAATTTCTTCCGCCTCGTTAAAACCCAGTTCGGAAATATCGGCCGCCACCGAAATCAGCCGTCGCAAGGTGCCCGTTTTCTGCACAATCTTGGCGTAGTGCACCACATTGCCGGCCGTCGGTACCACCGTGGCTAAATGCGTTACGGCCAGTTCACCGCCAACTGCTTCCAATAATTTCTTTTCTTTGAGCCGATTAGTGACTGATAGAACATCAATTGGCTCACTCTTGGCATACAGTTCAACCATGGCCTGATAGAGCAACCGATGGCCATCTTTATAAAAATCATCCATCTGCAGCCAGTCGGCGACCTTAGTCAGCGCCTGTTTATCAATCAAAATACTGCCCAAAACCGATTCCTCGGCTTCGTAACTATGAGGTGGAATCCGGACTGCTCCCGCTGGCATATCTACAGAGCTTACCGCTTGCTCCTGCCTCTCACAAGGCGTGGCCCGCGCGGCGTGTCTTCCACATGATATCCTTGGGCTTCAATATGAACGCGCAGTTCATCGGCCAGCGGGAAGTCACCGGCCTTACGGGCGGCTTCACGTTCGGTTGCCAGCCGTTCTACCGTGGCCGGCACGGTTTCTGTTCTTACTAATTTCTTAAGCGGCTCAATAATTCCGAGTACGGAATCAAAGTAAGTCAGCATGGCGGCAATGTCAGCTGCCAGCGCGGGCGAACTATCTTTATCTAACTGTGCGTTGGCTGTTTTTAGATAGCTAAGTACGACTGCCCACGCTTCCGGTGTATTCAAGTCATCGGCCAAGGCAGCATCAAAAGCGGCTTTCACCGTTGTCTCGGCCATGCCACTAGTCACTTCACCGAACTCGGCTAATCGACGCAGCAGAGCGGCTATAGTCTCCAAATGTCCCGAAGCTTCACCTAAAGCTTCCCAAGAAAAATCCAACGGATGCCGATAGTGCGCCCCAAACACAAACAAACGAAAGGCCAGTGGGGCGTAGCCCTGCTTTATAAGATCATCCAAGGTCGGTGGCGCCCCTTCGCGCTTGGCCATCTTTTTGCCACCCAGCTGCAAATGGGCATTGTGTAGCCAGAAACGGACAAACCGCTTGCCGCTGGCCGCTTCCGACTGAGCAATTTCGTTTTCATGATGGGGAAATTTGTTATCTTCGCCACCGGTATGGATATCAAGCTCGTCACCTAAATAAGCGGCACTCATCGCCGAACACTCAATATGCCAGCCGGGAAAACCGCGGCCCCACGGCGAAGCCCACTGTTGCAGGTGGTCCGCGTCATACTTCCACAAGGCAAAATCGTTGGGATGTTTTTTCTCGCCCCGCACCGCCACCCGCGCTCCTTCTTTCAAATTCTCTAATCGATTACCCGATAACCTTCCGTACTCCGGAAATGTCTCCACGGAGAAATAAATACCATCACTTGTTTTATACGCATGGCCGCTCACCAGCAGCCGTTCAATCAAAGCAATCATCTGCGGCACATGCTGACTGGCGCGAGGATAAAGATGCGCCGGCTTAATGTTAAGCGCGGCTAAGTCCTGCTTAAAAAGTTTAATGTGCTTGCTGGCAATCGCCTGCGGGCTTACTTTTTCCTCTTTGGCAGCTTTTTCCAGTTTATCCTCTCCCTGATCGGTATCACCTATTAAATGACCAACATCAGTAATATTGGTGATATCGCGCACCGCATAGCCAAAGTGCTCGAGAGTACGCCGCAAACAATCGGCAAACAAATAGCGACGCAAATTACCGAGATGCTGCCGCTTATAAACCGTCGGGCCGCAGTTATACACCCGCACCTTTCCCGTCTCCAACGGCGCGAAAGGGGCCACAGCTTTTGTAAGTGAGTTATAGAAACGAAGCTCCGGTACCATAACAGGCGACTATACTATAGAATTCGCTTGCCTCGAAACCGCGCGAAAATGAAGATGAGCGCTATACCCAAAAGCGACAATACTCCCCAATACATCACCGCACCCACTACCGTCACCACTGGCCGGTTTGGTACAAACGGCGTAATCAGTATCCAAAGCGGCACCACAAGAGCTGAGTAAATTGCTAATAACCGCAATAATTCATTTTCCTTATGCTGCAATAAGGTTGAATTGGTATTAGCCAGTTGCAAAACACTTTCCTGCAGCGTTTCCAGCCCATCCCACACTTTTCCCATATCCTGAGTTAATTCCTGCCACGGCGTACCCTGAAACAAACGCCGTTGTGGCCGGATAATTTTCCGCAAATCACCAACATCACGCATCAGCAGCGAAATTTCTTCCACCATTTTTCGTTCATTACCCTGAAAGACAGCGTCCTCGGCAATATCAATGTATTTATACAGCCGATCCAGTTTCCGTAGCGTGCCATGATGGATCTGTCGTAAGAGATACTTCAATAAATCATTGGGACCAGTCAGGGTGACCCCTAAATCCTGCTCTGGCTGCCGCTCCAGGCCATCAACCAATTTTTCTAACACCGGAATCGGCCGCGCCTGCAGGGTAATCAGGTGATCCTCCAGTACAATACAATCCAACGCCACTCCGAACGAAGCTCGAATTTTCCGATCAAACACCGGCACTTCCACTCGCAATAATTCATATTTCGGCCGCGTCACCAACGCCGCCCGCGTTAAGCTTTCACCCAAAAGTGCCGCATCGGCTGCCTCCATTGGCACATCCCGGGCCACCGCTGCCAGTTCCGATCCGGTTGGTTCCACTAAGCGGTGCCACGTAATACCGGCTATCGAAAGTTCTACTCTCATGTTAGGATTCTTACAGAAAGTATACCACGAATGAAAGCGCGCACGATTGCCCTTCCCATCGTATTCCTTGCCTTGTTGCAACTGGGCGGCTGCACCAGTATTTCCGGTAGCGCCCCGCCACCCGGCGGGGTGTATCGCTCGGAATCGGCCGGCGCCAACTTCGATCAGTCCGTTAAAATTGAAGGCGAAGCCAACGCTAATGTCTCGCGATTTTCCATGCGGCGGGCTTTTCGTCTGCCTAAAGAACCACAGAAAGTCTATGTCACGGCTGGCGACCGCGGCTTAATATTTTCCGACAACCATGGCCATAGTTGGCGAGTGATCAGCGTCCCGTTAGCCGCCACGCTTGATATTGTTGCTCTTGACAGTGGTGTACTGATCGTTTCCGGCACCGGCGACGATGGTCAGGGCTTTGTACTGCGCAGCCTCGATAAAGGCTTAAGTTGGGAAACGGTGTTGACCGTCCCTGTGCCGGTGAACACCGGTCGCTTCGAGATCATCAAACAAAAAGTTACCCCCACCGTTACTATTTCTCTGGAACGCGATCCGTTTAACGCCACTCGAGTGTATGCCGGCACCAACCTTGGCACCATTCTAGCCGGTGAGCAATCCGGCAAAACCTGGCGCACGGTACACACCTTGAAAAGTTCCATCGGCCAAACTTTCAGCTCGGCCGCAACACTCGGCATTCGCAAATTAATTGCTTCGCCCCATAAAGCTAACGAAATGTTACTCCTGACGCTCAACGGTACCCTGATCCGCTTCAGTGGCACCAAGCAAACCATCATTTCTATCCCCAAAAACCTCGGCGAAAAAAGCGTCTTCGATGTGGCCGCTGAAAGCCGCTCGGTGCTCGACGTCTCCTACATTCGTGATTTCCCCAACGCCTTACTTACCGCCACCCGCGAAGGCGCCGCCATTACGCGAGATAACGGCCAAACATGGATCGAACTCAAACTGCCGATTACGTCCACCTCGCCCTTCAACAATGCCATTGCTCAAGTCAGCCCCACCAATTCCAAGCGCATGCTGATTGCTTTCAATGAAGTCTTGTACCGCTCGGAAGACGGGGGAGTGAGCTGGAACATTTTCAACTTCGGCCTGCCCCAACACATGATCGTCGAGCTTTTAATTGACCCCTCCAACGCCGCCAACGTCATCGCCATCCTCCAACCCGTGAAGACTTGACGTCAGCCTCAACGGACGTATAATAGAACTACAAAGAAAAAGGACCGAACACGTGCCGTATGGACGAACGAGCCACCGCTCGTGAAGTCTCCTGGGGGTTTTAAGCCAGGATAGGTCTTTCTGCCTCACCCGTACGGGTGAGGAAGTTTTTTAAAGCCCTCTTAATATTCCTTTTCGCTTCAGTCGCTGCACCATTTTTTGTGCCCACGCATTGCCTTCTTCAGCATCACGAACCAAACCACAAATGGCATCCACTAATCGAATAAAACCATTATTTTCTTCCCGGCGCACTCCACTGGGACGAGTGAAAACGAAGGCAAGGTTGGAGCCACCGGCTCCCAAAAAGGGTAAGTGCCTCTGAGCAAGTCTCAGGGCAGAACAAGAACCTTTCCTCCCTTCCGATCGCTACGTTCTTTGCTACCAACACCCCGTGTCGCTTTCGGCACGGGGTTATTTTATGAACTTGACAATTAGCACTCGGGAGGGGAGAGTGCTAATATGGTAAACTATAACCCTATGGAGGATAGGTTGCGCAGCATATTAGAACTGGTCATTGACCACTACATCCAGCTTAATCAGCCCACGAGCAGCCGCTATGTCGAAGAACGCCTCGCCGGCCGCTTAAGTTCGGCCACTATCCGTAATTTATTTCGTGAGTTAGAGGAGTTGGGATATTTGGCCCAGCCGCACACCTCGGCCGGCCGCATCCCCACCGACGAAGGCTATCGCTACTATGTGAGCAACTTACCACCACACCAGCTGCCCGCGCGCGAACGGGAAGAGATTGCCACCGAAATAAGTGAGCATCCGCTGGCTAAAGTATTGGCTCACCGCGCTCACACGCTGGCTATAAGCGGCTGGGTAAAACGCGGGGAAGTCGAAGAAGCCGGCTTAAGTGAATTACTGGAACAGGATTCGGCCCTGCAAGTACTCCGCGAAATGGCTGCGCTGTTAGAAAGCCGACAAGATTACTTAGCCCAGTTAGCTGAACAGGGTCGCGAACAAACAACGGTGTTCATCGGCGAAGAAAATCCTGTTTTTCCAACCCAACACACTACGTTAATTATTCGCACCGTTCCGCGCCAGCGTGATCACGTAGTGCTGATGTTGGCTGGCCCAAAACGCATGGCCTATCAACGTAACGTCGCCTTGCTCAATGACGTGGCTGACATTATGATGGAACGCGCCCTATGACCCACGCTCATCACCTGCACGGCGGCCCCTCGCCCAAAGAACAAAGCTACCTTGACGGCTGGCAACGCACCTTGGCCGAACTGAAAAATTTTCAGCAACGCACGCGCGAACAATACGTGAACCAAAGCATGCAAGTAAAACGTCAGTTACTTGAGCCGCTCTTACAGTTAGCTGATAATTTCCAAGCGATTGTTGCTCACATCCCAGCTGAACTCAAAGATAACGCCTGGGCCCAAGGCGTCCTCCATGTCGCCCGCCAATTTGAGCAAGTATT
>CAYJWZ010000016.1:0-14460 GCA_964374055.1 uncultured Candidatus Saccharibacteria bacterium
ATCGGGGCGGCATTGTTGGGTATTGTTTTGGCCTTGGGCGCGTTTCTTATCTTAAATACAATCGGGACGCAGTTTGCTTCTACTTTGCAGGAGCCAACTATCCCGCGGCCGTAATTGAAAACCCGGGTAGATTATGGTACAATACATTTATGGAATTTCGTCAAACGCTGTTCTGGGACGTGGACCCCGGTACTATCGAGCCGGACAAGCACGCCCGCTACATCATTGAGCGGATTCTGGATTTCGGGCATGACGATGAGGTGCGCTGGATGGTGCAGCAGTATCCGGCCAGCCTGATTCGGGATGTAGTACAGCGCTCACGCGTCCTTGATCCAAAGTCGCGATCTCTCTGGTCGCTTGTTTTTGTGCCGGGCTCGTGAAGTTACGCGATCTTCATCCCGAGATTTTGCCGGTCGCTACTCGGCGGGCGCTGGAGTTTTTTGTGGCGTCATCGGTTCTACATTCGTCACCGTGGTATTTAGCCGGTGGCACGGCACTTGGTTTGCAGGTTGGCCACCGCCAGTCGGTTGATTTGGATTTTTTTTCACCACGACGCCGATTTAACTCGCAACAGCTTTCTCAAAAACTGGAAGCGCAAGGGAGCTGGCGTACGACGCTCGAACGCAGCGGGACGCTATACGGAGAAATTCTCAACGCGAAAGTCAGTTTTATTGCCTATCCATTCTTCCGGCCAGCGCGGCCCATGCTGCGGTGCGGTGCAGTTTCGATTCTCTCTCTGGAAGACATTGCTGTGATGAAAATAATCGCCCTTAGCCAACGCGGTCGCAAACGAGACTTTGTGGATATGTACTGGTATTGCCTTAACAAAGAACCACTGTCCCAGATCGTTCCGCGGGTGCTCACCCAATACCCGGGCCAAAAGCATAGCGTACCCCATATTCTCAAGAGCCTAACGTATTTCGCGGACGCGGAAAGCGACCCGATGCCGAAATTATTCTTTGCGGCTGACTGGCCAACAGTTAAGGCCTATTGGCAGCGGGAAGTGCCAAAGCTGGCGCGGGAGATTTTTGGTATTCCGTGAGCTAGCAGATTACTTCAGCACGGATAGATAGTTCTTGAGCAGGAAAATGGTTTCGGCTTTTAAGTGCTCTTTGACCCATCGTTTTTCTTTCTCGTCCAACAGTTCGCCCAGGCCATGTAGAATCTGATTCTCTTTGATGGTTTCGATGGTAGCAATGCACGCCGCCAGCTGGGCTAAAATGTTCCGGCCGGTCAGGGCGGTAATGAGCTGATGATTTATATCCCAGCGCTGGCGGGCAAAGAAGTACAAGTCGTAGATATCCCGCATGGCGATAGAGCGGCGGCCGATCAGGGCAGCCAGTTTGCCGGCAAAGAGATAGTCGGGTTTGGCAATTAACATGGGAATACCGAGCAGCTCTTTTACGGCATAGTGACTTCTTAGGTCTGGCAGCAATAAGCGGGTATTTATTTTAATTTTGATGTTGTGATCAGCGTCGCCGTAGGACACCAGGACAAAGATAGTGTAGCGTTTGATATAGGCATCTTTGATAGTGCCGTACTTGGTGAGTAAGTTCTTTATTTTCTCAAGTACTATTTGGTGGGGAGTGTTGGCTTTAGTGGCGAGCAGATCAAAATCAAGATCCACCGAGAAGCGGGGGAGGTTATAGAAAAAGTAGGCACAGGTACCGCCTTTGAAACCAAGGAGTGGTGCAATAGTAGTATCGGTGTAGATATCTTTCAGAATCTGCCCCATGACGAGCTGGTGTTGACTTTTATTTAGCATGTTGTTGGCGATAGGTATTCATTCGTTTCAGCAACTGTTGATTATTGTATAGTGGGGCAAGCTCGGCACAGTGCTCCCAATTAATGGAGTGCAGGTTGTCAAAATAGTATTCCGGAAAGAGGTAGAGCGTATCCAGGAATGCCCGCTCGGTGGTGGCTTGACTGTACTTGTTTTGATTGATGATGCCGGCTGGATTGTAGAGCAGATTATTTTTCAGCCGGCGGTAGGTGATTTGGTGGGTAGCAACCACGGTGGTTTTTGACCACGGACCAGCGGCGAAGATGGTGTCGTAGTGCTGAAAGATTACGCCCGCTTCCCGTAATACTGTTTCGAAGCTGATGTATGACGGAACGTAGAGGGTAGTAGCCAGTTCTTTTGGATCATAGTTTTTATCCTTAGCAAATATGCCTCTGGTCAAGCGGAGTAGCGTGCCCTGTTTGACGTAATAAGCTACTTTGGATTTCAGGTTATCGGGGTTATTTTCCTGCCAGATTAAGGCTAAATCCCGGGTAGATAGGATGGTTTTGGGAGACTGGTATAATTTGGCAATGGCGTTGTCCATATAGTTTGTTTTATGGAAGTAATGTATTACCTTACCTCCATAGTATATTCTTTCCTCAAGGGTGTGTAAAGTGCTATAAGCAGTAGCCAGTGCAGGGCGGCCAGGTCGTTTTTCCAGTAGATAGTGTCGACGAGGCCGAAGAGGAGGAGCGCTAGCAGAGCTAGCGCAGGGGCTTGTAACCCGTAACCAGTAACCCGGGAGGGAAATAGTGGTTTCAAGGCAAACAGATTAAGAACAGAAAAGGATATTAGACCGAGGAGACCGGTGTTGAGCCAGAAGGAGAGGAACCAGTTGTGCGGGTCGCGGAAAACGAATTCATCAAGGGGCTGGTAACCAGTAACCAGTAACCAGTAATTTTGAAAGTGTTGGTGCAGTTTTTGCTGATAGGCCGGTTCGAATTGGCCAAGGCCGATACCACGAATGGGGTGTTCTTTTATCAGTTCCCAGGAAATGCCCCATAATTGCTGGCGGACGGTGAGGGAGGTGTGAACAGAAGAATTGAACACTGGTTGAAGAAAATAGGAGAGACGGTCGGTGAAGGTCAGAAAGGTGAGGGAAAGGAGAAGAGCGGTAACCAGTAACCAGTAACCAGTAACCAGCCGGTGCTGAATTAATAGACCAATAAAAATGGCCAGCAATACGGCGGCGAGGCCAGCGAGGGATTGGGTGCCTAACAGAGCGCTGAACATTATTAGAGCAGCGAGGTAGTTAAGACAGCCGCCCGCCCCTTCTGGGCGAGGCTCGCCCCCAGGGCGGCCGCGGAAGAGAGCGAGAATAATAAGGGGGGCGATAAAGAGAGCTAAGGAATTGGGGACATCGTAGATACTAGTGATACGATCAATGGAGCCAAGTTGGAAAAGACCGATAAGGGAGACAATTACTCCGGAAATTATTAGAGCGTTAATAACCTCCAGCCTTCGCTGGTAAGCTACGGCCGGCGCGGCACCCCCCACCATCCACGCGAACACAATTGGTGTTAGTACCCAGCTTTTGAGAATGCCGAAGCTGTGGAGAGTCGGCGTGAGGAGAGTAGAGAAAATGGCGGCGATTATAAAAAGGGTAACCAGTAACCAGTAACCAGTAACCGGGGAAGGAAAAGTAATGCGTAACGGGTAACGAGTAATGAGGAAGCCTAGTAAAGTGAGCCACACGCTCACTTCGAAGAAATTGGTGGGAATGCCAGCGAGGGTGAAGCGCAAGAGATAGGTGGGAAGGAGGCTGGCTAGGAGGGTATGGGCATGGGTGGGGCGAGTAAGAGCGAGGAGAAAGAAGAGGGCGAGGGCGAGATAGAGGAAGAAGAGATACATAAATTATTTTGAGGAGAGGGAGAGTGCGATAACTACTATCAATGTAATTAGAAGATGGCTATAAAGGAGGCTGTTTACGAACTGACTGTGAATTAACAGGGCGGTCATAGAAAAAAGAGCTGGAAATGCCTGTCTTTTTATTAATTGCCGACTGATGGCAACCCACGGCATAAGAAACAAAAATAGCCCCGGCAAGCCGGTGGTAATAAGTAGGGTTAAGAGGCTATTGTCTGCTCCAGCGCGGGAATGGAGGGAAAAACTATCAATCAGCCCGGTGGTTTTGGCGGCAAACTGGTAACGGTTATAGCCCACGCCCGCAAAGAGGTGTTCGCTGGCTAGTGGTAAGGTAGCTTGTAAACTTTCTAATCGCAATTGAGCCGTGATGTCGACCGTTAAAAGACCGCGGGCGCGATCACCCAGGAAAAAAATAGCTACCAGGCTGGCGGCGACTACTAAGCCAGCGATAGCAGCTAGAGCAGTGGCGCCGCGCATTTGATAGCGTTTTATTAGATAGTAAGTAAGGAGGGGGGAGAAGAGGAGACTAGTGAGCACTATAGCGAGTAAGCTGCTGCGGGATTTGGTGAGGAGAAGCGCTAGCAAGGCTAGCGCGGGAACCAGTAACCCGTAACCCGTAACTCGGGAAAACAGATAGGGAACTGCTATAAGCAAGAAGGCGCCGAAGAGGTTGGGGTCGAGCCAGGTGCTGACAAGGCGACCTTGATGAGGATCCCAGCCGTAGCGAGCGAGGAAAGAAAGATCGGGTAAAAACCACCACTGTAGAAGACCGATTAAGCAAAGCGTAACAGTGGTAATGAGTAATGAGTAATGAGTAAAGCGGCGCACAGACCTCACCCCTGCCTGTCCCTGCCTGCCGGCAGGCAGGCGGGCAGGCAGGCTAACCCTCTCCTTGGTAAGGAGAGGGGAAAATAAAGTTAGCAAAGCGGGTAGTAATAAGAGGGTGGCGGAAAGACGGGCCCAATAGGCGAGGGCGATCAGGTTTTCGGTTTGGTCGGGTGACCAGTGGATAAGATTGGTCCAGAGGGACCAGAGGAGGAAGGGACCAGTAACCAGCCTGCCTGCCTGCCTGCCGGCAGGCAGGCAGGGACAGGCAGGTAACCAGTAACCGGGGAGTCGTAATCCGGCGGCCAGCAATACTATTACCGTGGTAATATCGCTTAAAAGTAGGCCGCCGGGCTGGCCGGGTAGCGGCAGACGGACGAGTTGACCGAACAGAAGCGAGACCAAGAGGCTTAGTAGGGCCAGGCGGGGCCAGGCGAGCAGCCAGGGAAGGAGCAGAATGCTAATTAGGGCGCCAGCGGCGAGAATAAGCGGTAGAGACGGCGGAGCCAGCGTTGTAAAAAGCATATCGTTGTAGCGTAGTGTTTCTGGAAGTACTTGTCAGCCGAGGCGTCATACCAAGCGGTTTTTTGGCTTTGGTCACTCAAGCTGGCGCCGCGCTGGTGGATAGCGACGGCTTGTGGCAGTAGCACTACGCGATATCCAGTTTTTTGGGTGCGGCGGCCGAGATCAACATCTTCCCAGTACATGAAAAAGTCAGGATCGAAGCCGTTTACTTGTTCGAAGACGGGGCGACGAATCAAGCAAGCAGCGGCCGAGACCCAGCCGACGGGTGTAGGTTCGGTCGGCAGGCTCTTTTTATTGAAGCGGCGAAGCAAGAGGTTGGCGAGGGTGGGAAGAGGACCAAAGCTGTTCAGCTCGATGTGGCCGGTGTTGTCTTGTAAAAAAAAGCCGGCAAGGGCGACTTCGAGGTGTGTTTCAAGATAGTCAGTAGCTGTTTCGAGCGCATGGGGAGTGAGGGCAGCGTCGGGATTAAGGAAGAGAATATACGGCGAGGTAGTTTTGGCAGCGCCGAGGTTGGCAGCGCGGGCAAAACCGCGGTTGTTTGCCGTGTTATCAACAATGATAATTTGATTAATTAATGGCGAAGAGAGGCTGGCCAAGCAACAATCAATGGTCGCGGCGGAGTTATAGGTGACGATAACAACGTCAACCGGTGATGGCATCGTACAGAGCGCGAGTTATAAGCGGCGCTTTAGGACCACGAGAAACCCAGCGATGGTAGAGATAGCGGAGGCGATTTTTTGGCCACCAGAACAAGCGCCATAGCAAAGGAGCCTCGCGTTCCAGGAAGTAAGCGCCGCTTTTTACTAAATAATAGAGGCGGTCGTCTGTTGCCTGGTATTGGTGCGGTGGCTGATGGTCCACTTTGAGTTCCGGCATTACAACGAGCGCGAGGCCACGTTGCCGGGCACGGGCGCTTAAGGCGACATCCTCCCAGTAGAGAAAATATTCCTCCGGCATACCCGAGAGCTTACCCCAGGTTTTCCATGTAGCCGCCAGGAAGGCACCATCAAGATAGTCCATGGGTTCTTTATCCAACTCAGCGCGGCCAGTGAACCAATTGATATGGCCAGCTCGAATGCCGATCAGCGTCAGAGCGGGTACAGTAAGTTGCTGTAAGGCGGTAGAGTTTACAAGCACATCGTTGTTCATGACGATGACTATATCCTGATCAGCTAGCTTTCTTTTTAACAGGCAACCGAGCCCAATGTTCACACCGGCGCCGTAGCCGGAGTTTTGGTGCGGGCGAAGCAGTGTGACTGGCGAGGACTTGGGCCATGAATACGGTTGGTGTGCATGGTCAATTACTATTACTTCCGTAGGTGCTTTTTGCCCCGAAAAGAGAGCATGGAGGGCATGATTAGTTGTTTCTGGCGGGCCAAAATGGACGAGCAGGACGTATTGTTTTGCAGTTTGTGGATTCATTGGGGATAACTTTGTGGAAAAGTAGGGCTAGCTGGGGATAATCATGACTCCCTTTCGTATTCCTGCCCGGAATTCAATGGTAGTAAAGAATTGGAAAAGACGGGGAAAGCTCAGGTTTAGCTGTATGGCAAGGCGTACCAGTTGCCGAGTAACAAAGGCGCCGCCACTGACTATAAACGCTACCCGGAACAAATGTTTTATACCATGTTGGGGAGGAAGTACTATTTCGGTTGGATATTTTAGTTGATACTGGTTAAGCGCCGCGCCACTCAAGCGTTGGCGGCGCGCGATGTCAGCGACGGTGTAGCGATGACTATGTAAGGCCCGGGCAGTCAGTAGTGGATACAGCGTAAGGCCGCGGTGAGCAAGGCGGCGGCCGAATTCCAAATCTTCCCAACCATACTCCTTAAATGATTCGTCAAAGCGATTGTTTTTTATAAAAGCGCGTTTGAGTGACAGGTGGGCACCATAGAAAAAGTGGGCCGGGTCAGCAGTGGCTTCGCCCAAGAGAGCATCAAAGTTGTTTTGCGGGCCGCCATGCATCATCCATTCCATGAGTGGACTGGGTTTGAGGCGAGGGTCCCACACGATACCGCCGAGGGCGGCGTTGGTCTCGGCCGGGTGCTGCGCATGCCAGTTCAGGTGAGCGGCGACGGCACCGGGCCGCAGCAGAATATCGGCCCCGAGGAATAAGATGAGGTCGGCTTTAGCATGCTGGAGGCCACGATTGCGGGCGGCAGCAGCTCCTTTATGCGGTCCGGGCAAGCGGACGATTTCCCAGTGTGGGCCGCCCTCTGGGCGAGCCTCGCCCCCTTTAGGGGGCGGGGTAGTTATTTTTACCGCCCGAGTAGCATCGGTAGAGCCGTCGTCGCACAGCAGAAGGCGGCACGTTGCAGCAGCCGGTAGTTGTTGAGCAAAGAGAGCCGTGAGCGTCAGAGGAAGAACGGTGGCTTTGTTGTATGTCTCAATAATGACATCGAGGGCCGGAGTATTCATATAGGGCGAGCGGACCAGAGTAACTTAAAATGTCGCGGACGAGCTAAACCAAGGCTGTGCACTAACAAGCCATACAGCAGTAGTGTTAAGCTAGCTCGTAGCGCCAGGGGAATAGTATTTTGTAACCACCAATTAAAAGCTATGGCCACACCCGTGATTATGCCGATGCTGATTAATAAGCGCCCCGGAAAAGTTAGAGGGGTGTGCTTCTGGATCAGGCGGGCAGCAATAGCCATCGAAGCCAGTTCGGTGAGCACGGTCGTCCAGGCGGCGGCGGTAGCGCCATAGTGCGGAATGAAAATAATATTAAGAGTACCGTTGAGTACGACTAGCCCAACATAGAGCTTAAGGAGAGCTCGTCCTTGTTGGAAGGCGACCAAAGTGTAGCCGAAGAGGTTACCAAACAACATGGTCACAAAAGCGAGGCTTAAGATTTGGAGTAACGGGGCAGCGGCCGTGTACTCTGTGCCAAATAGGCGAGTAAGCGGGTCGGCAAAACTGATTAACAGCAACAAGGCCAGGCCGGCGACGAGGCTCAAAAGATGGATACCTTCAGCGAGCCATTGGCTGGCTTGTTGTCGGGCGGCGGCCAGCTGGGGTAGTAGTAGCCCACCAAACATGGCGGGGAAAAAGAGGCCACTTTCAATAATGCGGTAGGCCAGGCCATAACGGCCAACCACCTCACTGGTATGAAAGAAGGACAAGATAAGGGTATCAATGCGGAAATAAATTACATTGGTTAGTAACATTAAACCCAGGGGCCAGGTGGCCAGCAGCATGACGCGCGCGACGGACCAGTGCAGCCGGCCGGTAACGAGGCGGCGGACGGGGGCTAAAAAGTAGTGGGTGGCAAAGGTAGCGGCGGCGCCGACGGTGAAGGCGAGTATAACCGCGGCCAGTTGGTACCGGTGAGCGAGAAGAACCAAGACGATAATTTGCAGCACTCGCCCGACGACATCCCCCGCCGTGGCCCGCCAGACCATACTGTATTTTTGAAAAAAACCCAGCAGTAGTTGACTGAGGAGTTGCAAGAAGAAACCACCAGCGGCCAGCGCAAAAAGAGTGGGTGAAATATTCAGGGCGGGCACAAACACGGCGAGCAGCCAACCGAGGCCAAAGATACTCACAAAAAAAAGGAGGCGTAACCAGACGGCGGTGGTAAGGTAGGATTGCTCTTCAGTTGGGTGAGTAGCAATTTTCTGAGTGAGGGTAAGGTAGAGGCCAGCATCAGTGGCCACACTCAAGATGGAGCCGAAAGCCAGAATAATGGTGTAGAGACCGAACTTTTCCAGGCCCAGTGAACGGGTAATCAGCCAAATGGCCACCAACCCTAAGGTGGTGGTCAGGAGGCGGCCGCTGGTAGCAATGACCGTATTGGAAACAACGGAGTGGGGTGAGTTAAACCATTCCCGGCGTAGTAACATGCATGGTTCGCTTCAAAATATATTGTTGGGTTAAGGCAAAAAGGGTGGTGGCTACCCAGTAAAGGGCCAAGGCGGCGGGCAAGCGTAAGGTGATAAAGACAGTCATAACCGGAAAAATGAAAGCCATATTGCGCTGCATGGAAGCCATCATTTGAGCACTTTTTTCATCGGCGCCGGGAGTAGCGGGGGCAGCGGTCATGGTTTTCATCTGGAAAAACTGAGCGGCACCGGCCAGGAGCGCTAGCCAGAGATTTGGCGTTGTTAGATTAATTCCAATAAAAACATAACTTAAGCTTACCGGAAGGGTCACGAATGAATAGAGATAGTGGGCGGTTTCAGGACCAATACCACTTAAGAACACCTGGTAGAGGGCGATTAAGATGGGCAGTTGGATGATGAGCGGCAAGCAGCCACCAGCCGGGTTAATGCCGGCCTTACGATAGAGGGCGAGGGTGGCCTGAGAACGAGCCGCGCTATCATCTTTAAACCGCTCGTTGATTTTTTTTAGTTCAGCTTTTAGCTCGGTCATCTTTTTTTGTTGGTGCGAGGCATGACGCGCCTGATAAAGACTGAAGGGTAATAACATGAGCCGGACGATGAGAGTCACGACTAAAATAGCCACCCCTAAATTGTGCCCGGGCAGGATATCGGCCACCCCAACCAATAGGTTAAACAGGGGCCGGAATAGAATTTCGTTATAGACAAGACTAATGATCTTCATAGAGAAGTGGGTAGTGGATCATGGCCACCAGTGATAAAGGGGTGGCAACGCGCCAGGCGGCGTACCCCAAGTACTATTCCATACCACCCATAGCGAGTGATCGCTTGAGCCATATATTCAGAGCAGGTTGGTTGATAGCGGCAGATACCACGGGGAAAAAGGAAGCGCAACGGTCCATGATCAGGCGAGAGGGTCTGTTGGTAGAATCGAATGAGAAAAATAAGACATTGAAGCGTAGGGCGGGACATGATGTGTGGTTGTGGTCAATTGTCGCTAGTTGCCACCGCTTTGTCTAGCAGTTGCCGTATGTGCGTGAGGGCGGCGGTGCGTTGGGTGGGTGTGGTGAGAGTAGTTATGAGAGGTTGCGCCACTATGACGACGTCGTAGGGCGTGGAAAAGACTGAGATAAGCGTACGAGCCGCTTCCCGCAGCCAGCGCTGATAGCGATGTCGTCGAGTAGCTAATCGATGCACTTTTTTTCCGACGACACAAGCAACTCGCGTTGCGGTGTTGGCTGGGCGAGGGAGGAGGTGAAGGCGTACCCATGGAGTCGGGATAACCTTTCCAGCACGAACTACCTCTTTGATAGTAGTAGTGGCCCGCAGGCGGTGAGGGCGAGGTAACACCGGTTTTATGCCGGACTTACTCGTTGGCGACCGCGGCGGCGGCGGCGGGCGATCACTTTGGATTTACGGCTACGGCGAAGAAAGCCGTGGCGACGGGAACGGCGTCGTTTACTAGGTTGATAGGTTCTTTTTGGCATTACTCCAACAGTGTCACTTTCTTTCTCCCTTGTCAATCAATAAGTCTTTCCACAGGTTTTCCACAAAATGTTAACAGGAGTGGTGGACTCTATACAGATTGTGGATAACTATAGTAGCATGGTTAGGATGTTATTGATGCTCCATGGAAGATGAACAGTTGTGGAAAGCAGTGCTTGGTCAACTTGAACTTCAGGTGAGTCAAGGAAACTTTAGGACATGGTTTTTAACAACACGGATCAAAGAACGTAAGGGTGGGGTAGTGGTGATTGAGACACCTTCACCGTTTGCCCATGAATGGCTATCAAAAAAATATCAAGGAGCGATTCAGGAGATTCTCAAAAGCCTGGATCCGAGTGTCGAGGGCGTGCATTTTTCTATCCACAGTGGCGAACGGCGCCATCACCTTCTTAAAAGGAACTCACGTATTCTGGTCCATAAAAATAAAATGGTGCCGGTGGCAACACTACCCACTACCTTACCTCCCCCAATACCACTAGTACCTAATCCAACTTCCGTGACGCTTAACCCGAAGTATGTGTTTGAATCATTTATAGTTGGCCCAAGTAATGAAGTGGCCTATGCCACTTGTCAGGCGGTAGTGCAGCGCTTAGGCCAAGCTTACAACCCGCTGTTTATTTATGGCGGAGTGGGGTTAGGTAAAACACATTTACTACAGTCGGTGGGCAATGCTGTTTTGGCGCGAAACCCAGCTACCCGGATTTTGTATGTGTCGTCGGAGCGATTTGTGAATGAGTTTGTGCAGGCCATTCAAGAGAATAGGACGCAACTTTTTAAAAAGCGGTACCGTGAGGTTGATGTGTTGATTATTGATGATGTGCAGTTTATGGCCGGAAAAGGTAAAACCCAGGAAGAGTTATTCCATACGTTTAATACTCTCCATGGGCAGAATAAACAGGTTATTTTAAGCAGCGACCGGCCGCCAGCGGCTATTCCCACTATGGAGGAGCGTTTATCCTCGCGTCTATCGGGGGGGATGATTGTGGATATTAAACAACCCGACTACGAAACGCGACTGGCGATTGTAACCGAAAAAGCTAAAAAGTCTTCAGCTGAGGTGGATGAGCATGTTTTGATGTTTATTGCCAAGAATGTCCAGAAAAATGTGCGGGACTTAGAAGGAGCACTGAATAAAGTGTTAGCCCATGCCGAATTCACTAAACAGCGGGCGACGATTGAGTACGCGCAAAAATTATTAAGTGATGTGCTCCATCAACCTCAGCCCCGCGTATTAGATGTGACTAAAATACTGGAAGCAGTTAGTGTTTATTATAACCTTTCCCTGGAGGAATTGTGCGGCAAGCGGCGCAAGAAGGAAATTGTCCGGCCGCGGCAAATTGCCATGTATTTATTGCGAAAAGAGAATAATATTTCCTTTCCCTCAATTGGGAGTTATTTTGGGGGGCGCGATCATACAACAGCTATGCATGCCTGTGAAAAGATTGCTAAACTATTAGAACATGATGATGAGTTGTCTCGGGAAATTTCTTTTATTCGAGAGCGGTTGTATGTGTAGAAGCTGGGGAAAACAAAAAGGAAATTATTTTTTACACACACCTTTTCCAGAGCGCTGCAAAGGAAGTGGAAAAGGTGGGGAAGGAATTAACACTCCATGAAGCGAAGAAAGGAGCTTACCCACAAATTCACAGTTCCTATATATCTACTACTACCTTATTGTATATAGATTATGCGTTTTATTTGTACACAAAATAACTTGTCACGCGGGTTGATGCAGGTAGCACCATTAGCTGGCCGGAACACGCAATTACCGGTACTACAAAATGTATTATGTCAACTTAAAGAGGGAATGTTACATCTAACGGGAACTGATTTGGAGATCGGAGTGCGAACTAGTGTACCAGGAAAAATTCAAGCTGAGGGGGGTTGGGCGGTATCAGCGCGGAAGTTATTTGAATTTGTTCAGCAACTTCCCCGTGATAACCCACTTACCCTTACCAAAGAAGGACAACGCTTAGTGGTGGAGACGGAACGATTTAAAGCCGCTTTTCCGACAGTGGAGGCCGATGATTTTCCTTTGTTGCCCTCCGGCGCGGCGACGACTGTTTTTTCACTGCCGGCAACACTCTTTTGTGAGGGATTGAGTGCCACTTTATTTGCCGCGGCTAAGGAAAATACCCGCCCGGAAATTCATAGTGTCTTTGTGCGAGGTGGGGATGGGGTTATTCATTTAGCGGCCACTGATAGTTTTCGCTTAAGTGAGCAGGTGATTACAACCCAGGACGGCGCGGGGGATTTTTCATTTCTCTTACCCCTACACACCGCGCACGAGATTATTCGATTGTTCGGGCGGGAAGAGGTACTGACGCTGCACCCACAGGAAAACTACATTATTTTTCAGGCGGGTGGCGTGGAGTTATCATCGCGTTTAATTGAGGGGGCTTACCCTGATTACCAATATATTATTCCGACCAACTATCGTCTGGAAGGTGTGGTTGAGCGGGACTTGTTAAGCCAGGCGTTGAAAACAGTGGCGGTTTTTTTACCGCGCGATTCGCGGCGGGTGGTACTTGAAGCGGCACCCCACGAGGAGCGGCTGACGGTGCGGGTGGCCAGTGGGGGTGGGGAAGGGGAAGTAGTGGTGCCTTTTCAAGCGCAAGGCGAGGGGTTGTCGGCTTTGTTTAATATTCAATATCTTCTGGAGGGTTTACAACATCTTACGGGTGAGCGTTGTCGGGTGCAGTTTAGTGGAGCGACGGAGCCGGCCGTGCTTCGACCCGAGAAACAAACGGAGCGTTATTTGTATGTGGTTATGCCAATTCAGGGGTAATTTTGAACTGGCATGGATATTACTCGTCTGTCGCTGACTACCTGGCGTAACTTTCGGGCTGTTAATGAGATAGCGCTGGCACCCGGGGCGTTGCTGTTGGCGCTGGCACCCAATGCGGTCGGGAAAACTAATTTTCTGGAAAGTATTGTGGTGTTGTTACGCGGCCGATCGTGGCGGGCGAGCCATCAGGCGTGTGTGACCTGGGGGCAAACCGGGTGGCGGGTGGCGGGGGATCTTTTGTTGTCGGCAAGTGAACATGTGCATTTGGCAGTGAGTTATCAGAAACCTGGCCCACCACCTAACTCCGCTCCGGCCACGTTATTAGTGGAAGAAAATAACACCCCGGCCTCACTGGTTACTTTTTATAGTCGGTACCCGGTGTTAGTTTTTTTACCGGATGATACTTTCTTGTTAGCGCGGGGGCCGGAAGGGCGGCGTAATTTTCTTAATGGCGTGTTGGTGAGCTCGCCGGTGTACTTAGCGAGCCTGGTACGCTATCGGCGTAGTTTGCAGCAACGCAATCGGCTGCTCAAAAAAGTGCGTTCTAAAGCAGAGTTGGAGCCGTGGACAAATCTTTTACTACAAAGCGGAATAGTGTTATGGCAGCAACGGCAAGGATTTGTTGATTTTATTAACAGTCACCTCAATTCACTGTATGAGCAGCTTACCGGGGAAGCACTCAAATTGACGGTGGAACTGACGAGTAGTGGTACGTTAGCTACGTGGCGGGAACAACTGGAACAAGCGTTTGAGAGTGAGCAGCGCATGGGCTATACCCTCTACGGTCCCCATCGAGATGATCTTATTTTCCGGGTAGCCGGGCGGCCAGCGGCGGCGGTGTTATCCCGGGGGCAAGGGCGGGGGCTCGTGTTAGCCCTTAAAGTAGCGGCCTATCGGTTTTTGAAAACCATTACACAGGAAGAACCAGTGTTGTTGCTGGACGACGTGTTTAGTGAGTTAGATGAGCGTCGGCAACAAGCGTTGCTTAAGGCGCTACCGGCCAGTCAGATGTTGTTGACGTGTACAACTGTGCCGGCGACCCTTAGGCAGCGCAGTAACGTGTTAGCCTTGGATTTACGCTCGATTTTGCAGGAAAAAGTAGTGGCCGAACCAGCCCGGGTAGCCGTGAGAGCCTAAACTATGTGGCAAGGGCTGGATCGCCTGCTGCAGACAAAAAAACCAGCTGGTCCGTGGAGTGAGGCGGATGTTCGTCATTGGGTAAACCAATTTCTGACAGGCGAGTTAAAATCGAGCGATTTATATTGCGAATCGGCGCATGGCGGGCAGCTGGTAGTGCGGGTGGCATCGGCCTTGCTCAAACAGGAAGT
>CAYJWZ010000017.1:0-1598 GCA_964374055.1 uncultured Candidatus Saccharibacteria bacterium
CGGTCCGGCAACCGGAGGAAGCGGAGCGGGTGTTTAATGGCATGGTGTCCGCCTTCGCGCAGTATGATTTGCCGGATTTAAACTCATTGAAGTTGATCGTGCCGCATCGTCCGCAAACTTTTTTGCGCGACCTTATTTTCCGACTGCCGAATACAAAGTACGCGGCGACACTTTCCACGACGGAGTTGGCTTCACTCTTTCATTTTCCGCTGCCGACGACCGGTACGCCGAACATTGAATGGCGCGGCGCCCGGGTGGCGCCGGTGCCGCCGGGGTTACCGCAGGAGGGGGTGCAGTTGGGCGAGAATGTGTATCGCGGATCTATCGCGCCGGTGTATTTGGCTACCGACGACAGGCGGCGACACTTGTATCTGATTGGGCAAACCGGCACCGGTAAAACCACCATGTTTTTCAACATGATTACCCAAGATATTGCGGCGGGATACGGCGTGGCCGTCGTCGATCCCCATGGCGACTTAATTGAAGATATTTTGCTGCATATTCCGCCGGAGCGGCAGGATGATGTAATTCTATTTGACCCGCGGGATACGGCCCGGCCGCCGGGGTTTAACATTCTGGAAGTACACGATGAGGGGCAAAAAGATTTAGTGGTGAATGAGGTGGTGCAAATTCTGCAGAAGCTGGCGGCGCGCTTAAATCCGGAATCAATCGGGCCGATGTTCGAACATTACTTGCGGAATGCATTGCTGGCGCTGGTGGAAGATCCCAAAGCAACGCTGGTGGATGTGCCGCGCATGTTTGTCGATGCCGATTTTCGGAAAGGAATCTTAGCCCGCAATACTAATCCGACTGTCTTACAGTTCTGGGAGCGGGAGTTTGCGCAGTCGCAGCGAGGGCAACTGTCAGCCGATATGTTGAGTTACGTGATCAGTAAGCTGGGGCGCTTTATTGGCAGCCGAGTGATGCGGAATTTAATTGGGCAGTCGAAATCAGCTTTTGATGTGCGGACGGTGATGGATGAAGGAAAAATTTTACTGTGTAATTTGTCGAAAGGCAGTTTGGGGGATATTAACTCGGATCTGTTGGGTTTTGTGCTGGTGTCGAAGATCCAAATTGCGGCCTTGTCGCGCTCGAGTATGCCGGAGAGTCAGCGCCGTGATTTTTACTTGTACCTGGATGAATTTCAGAACTTTACGACCGATAGTATTGCGGTGATTTTATCGGAAGCGAGAAAATATCATTTAAATCTGAATCTGACGCATCAGTTTATTGAACAATTGCCGGAGTCAATTCGGGAAGCGGTGTTTGGTAACGTCGGGACGATGGTGAGTTATCGGGTGGGGGTAGACGATGCCGAGTTTATGGCGAAAAACTTTTCGCCGACGTTCCAGCCCTATGACTTATTGCGCCTAGAACGATTTACAGCCCTGGTACGTCTCCTGGTGGCGGGAACACCCCAGCGACCGTTCAGTATGCGGATTTTGCCCCCGCCAGTGGGCGGGGATCCTGAACAGCGAGAGGCGATTCGGGCGCGATCACGGGAGCGGTATGGGCGATCAATCGAGGAAGTGGAGGCGGAGATATTGGAGCGATTTACCCCCCTTCGTTCCCCCTCCGCCAAGGCTACGGGGGACAAG
>CAYJWZ010000017.1:1608-9821 GCA_964374055.1 uncultured Candidatus Saccharibacteria bacterium
CGATCTCAAGCCCTCTGTCGAAAAAGGTGGTGGCGACTACATGAGTGAGTCCTTATTTGATATTGGATAAGGGTAGTTTATACTGCCGGATATGACAAAAGAAGAATTTAAAATTCGTTTACAGGAACTGTGGCAAAATAAGGTCTTTTTAGCCGTCGGCGGGGCAGTAGTGGGAGCAGTGGTGGTGGGGCTGGTCGCCTATGCCATAACCAGTCGTCGAGGAGGGCAGACACCGGGTGACCAGTATGGGTTGTTGCCGTTGGCGCCGGGCGTGACGGTGCAGCCGCCAGCGACTGTTTCCGGATTGTCGGGAATGCCCTGTGAAAATCCGGATCGGCGAGCGATCGGGGTGATGATGGCGGGCGATACGATCAATCGGCCGATGTCGGGTTTCTCGAAAGCCGATATGGTGTGGGAGCTGCCGGCGCTGACGAATGGAATTACGCGCCTTTTGGGCGTCTATCAGTGCGGCGAGCCGACAGAGATAGGTTCGGTGCGCTCGGCGCGTCATGATTACTTGTTCTTGGCGGAAGGGATGGATGCGATTATGGGGCACTGGGGTGGCAGTTATCACGCTCTCAATCGAATTGCGGCCGGAGAATTCCAAACGATTAATGCATTGACCAATCCGTATCAGGCTTATTTCCGTAAGACAACGCTGCCGGCACCGTATAACGGATTTACCAGCTATGAACGACTGTGGAATGCGTTGCAGAAGCTGGGCTATCGGACAACGACCAATTTCAAAGGCTTTGATTTCAAAGACGATATTGCACCGGGGGAGCGATCAGCCAGCGGTAAGCTGTCTATTGCCTGGCCAGGAGCCTATCGGGTGCACTATGAGTATGATCCCAAGACCAACCGCTATGTCCGCTTCTGGGCAGGGGTGAAGCAGGTGGATGCGGAGGATAGTAAAGTCGTTCAGCCAAGTAGTGTGGTCATTATGCGGGCCACTAATCAGTTGGCCGATGGGCCGGGTGGTTATAACGATGTGGGTGTTGAAGGGCAAGGAGCGCTGGAAGTATATCAGGATGGAAAAGTAATTAGGGGCACGTGGCGGAAGAATGAATTAGAGAAAAAGGATCCGGTGCACTTCATGAATGAACAAGGTCAGCCGATTTTCTTCACGCGCGGGCAGTTGTGGGTGATGGCCGTGGAGCCGGAAGTGGCCGTAACATGGGACGTGGGTAGTTAAGGTGGGGGTTTACTACTTTGCGGGGGAGGATACGTATGCAGCCCGGCAAGCCATTGCGGCTTTAGCTAAAGAAAAAAAAGCCCAAATTCAGTGGCGGGAAGCCGAGGAGTTGCGGCAGCTGCCAGTTGGTGAGTGGGTGGGGCAAGGGGTAAGTCTCTTTGGTGCCACGCTCACCGTTTTTAAGGATGTGCAGCGTTTACCGGCGAGCTGGCAAGAACAGTTGGTGACTTTACTGACCGGGGCCAAGCACTTGGTGGTTGTATGGGAACGAAGAAGTCCTGATCGGCGCTCGCGAATCTGGAAACAGTGGGGAAAAGCCGGGCGGCTGTTTTCGTATCCCCCGGTAAGTGAACTCACCGCTTGGCTTATGACGGCCGCGGCGGCACGAGGGAGTACTTTCAAGTCAGAGGCGGCTACTCGCTTAATCGAGCATTATGGTTTTGATCGCTGGCGCCTGTTAAGTGAATTGGAAAAATTAACAGTGCAGAAAGATACGATTCACCTGAGCGACTTGGAGGATAGAGTAGGGCAGACAGAAACCTCGATTTTTGCAGCGTTGGAAGCCTTGGCGTTAGGTCAAGCTGGCTCAGCTTTAGCGCAATTTGAAAGGTTGTGGGAAGCCGGTGAGAGCGAACTCTATGTGCTCACTATGCTGGCCTATCAATTTCGAGTGTTGGCCGCTATTAAAACCGGAGACACGGCGGATTTTAAACCATTTGTTATTCAAAAAAATGAGGTGCGGGCGCGGCGCTGGTCGCGCGAAGCGGCTTTAGCCGGGTTGACTAAAATTCTGGCCACTGACTTTGCCATCAAGCAAGGGAAAATGGACCCCCGAACGGGGGTCACCATGCTGGTATTGAGTTTAGCCCCGCAAAGCCCTGTCTACCGGTCAGGCAGGTTCGCGGCGGGGTGAACTCAGCCGGGATTTGCGACGAGCGGCGGTGCGCCAATGAAGGACGTGGCGACGAGCGGCCCGATCAAAGGTGCTGATCGCATGTTTTACCGCTTCAGTTTTTTTGGCTTCATCAGTGCCGGCGAGGCGGATATTTTTCAGGGCCAGACGAATTTTATCGCGCCATTTGTCGTTAATAGCTCGCCGACGGGCGGCCACACGCAAGGCTTTAACAGCGGCTTTTATTTGTGGCATACGGGCTAGTATGAACGGGGTATTGTCAAAAGTCAATTAGCCAACACTTTGTGGGGATGGAGAAGAGTAGTGATGGTGGTATCAGACTGACCGATGCCGATGAGTTTGGAATTGGTATCAAGTATTGAGTAGCTAGTGTTTGGCAAAAGATCAGAGTTAACTTCTACTGCTTTCCCCTGCCTAAATTTTGCGACGTTGTCGGCAGTAAGCGTTAATTTGGGTAAATGATCAACTAATAGTTCGTCTGGTAGAAGGGCTGTGGATAACTTAGTAGGCAGGCCTGCCTGTACGGCAGACAGGTCGGCCAGCTGGTGAGCGTCTTTTACGGCAAATTGTCCAATGTTCAGGCGCCGCAGCGTTGAACAGTAGCCGCCGGTTTTTAGCGCGGCACCAATATCTCGCGCCAGGGCTCGTATGTATGTCCCCCGCCCGCACGTTAGGCGGAGTGTTAGTTTTGGATAGCGGTAGTGTACTAATTTTATGGCGTAGATTTTTATCGGGCGGGCGAGTTGTGTAATACGCTCCCCTCTTCTGGCATAGTGATAGGCGCGTTGGCCTTTGATCTTGGTGGCGGCATAGGCCGGGGGAACTTGTTGGATGGGGCCGGTGAAGGAGCGGATGGTGGCGAGGATTTTATCCTCGTTGATGACCCCTACCCCCGCGCTAGGCGCGGGGACTCCCCCTTCGTAAGGGGGAGAAATATTTCCGGTCGCGTCGTCGGTGTCCGAAGTCGCGCCGAGGGTGATGGTTGTTTCGTAAACCTTGGTCAAGCCGAGGGTATACTCGGCCAGACGGGTGGCCGGGCCAAGTAAGATAATTAAAAGGCCAGTGGCGAGGGGGTCGAGCGTACCGGCGTGGCCTACTTTTAGTGCTTCGCCCCGTAAAGTCCCGCTTCGCGGGACCACGGGGTTACCCCTGAATATTTTTTTGACACTCGTGACACAGTCGTGAGATGTCATTCCGGGGAGTTTGTCGAGTAGGATAAAGCCCATTATGATGTCCCTATGTCTAAAAAGGCTCTCATTACCGGGATCACCGGTCAAGATGGTTCCTATTTAACTGAACTGTTGCTGGATAAGGGATATGCGGTGTATGGCTTAGTCCCCCGCTTTGCGACCGATCCGTATGAAAATATCCAGCACCTCTTACCGAAGGTAACTATTGTGACCGGTGATTTGGGCGACTCGTCTTCCCTGGTACGGATTATGCAAACGGTGCAGCCGGATGAAGTGTATAACCTAGGGGCGCAGACATTTGTGAAGGCGAGTTGGGATTTACCAGAGTTGACGGGTGATATTACCGGCGTCGGCGTCGTGCGACTCTTAGAAGCAATTCGAAATTGTGCGCCAGCGGCGCGGTTTTATCAGGCGAGCAGCAGTGAGGTGTTTGGGAAAGCGGTGGAGACACCACAGACGGAAACAACGCCCTTTTATCCACGCAGCCCCTATGGTGTGGCTAAGGTGTATGGGCATTGGATTACGGTGAACTACCGGGAAAGTTACAACCTGTTCGCGTGCTCGGGAATTTTGTTTAATCACGAGTCGCCACGGCGGGGGCGGGAGTTTGTGACCCGTAAAATTGCTGAGGGGGCAGCGCGCATCAAGGCCGGCCGAGATAAAGAGTTACGCATGGGGAATATGGATGCCCAGCGCGATTGGGGCTTTGCTGGGGATTATGTAGAAGCTATGTGGCTTATGTTGCAACAGGACAAGCCGGATGACTTTGTGGTGGGCACGGGCGAGACGCATTCAGTGAAGGAATTTGCCCAGCTGGCCTTCGACCATGTGGGGCTGGATTGGAAAAAATATGTGGTCCACGACGAAGAGTTTATGCGGCCAGCGGAAGTTGATCGCTTGCAATCGAATCCGGCTAAGGCGAAGAAAATTTTGGGCTGGCGGCCGAAGACGAGTTTTCCGGAACTGGTGAAGATGATGGTGGAGGCGGAAGCGGCACGGCTTAAGCCGGGGCCAGTAACCAGCCAGCCTGCCGGACAGGCAGGTAACCAGTAACCAGCATGTCAGCCGCTGGGCGCGCCGTTGTTATTACAGGCGGCGAAGGGTTTGTTGGTAGGTGGTTACAGAAAGAACTAAAGCAGGCCTGGCCGGCGGCGGAGATTGTTAGTTGGGATCTACCCGACGTTGATATTACAAAGCCGGAAACGTATAGCGCGAGCCTCAAAAAATATCAGCCAACGTGGTTGGTGCATTTGGCGGGGTTGCCGGGGGTCGGCAGTTCCTGGCAGCACGCCGACACGGTACGACGAGTGAATACTGAGGCAACGACGCATCTCTTGGAGCAGGTAGCCACTTCAAGTCCACCGACAAAAGTACTGGCCGTAAGCAGTGCGGATATTTATGGGCTGGGCTCACCGACTCCCTTGCCGGAGTTACCACTAAATCAAGCGCAGCCGAAGAGCCCTTATGCGCAAAGTAAGTGGGAAATGGAGCGGGTTATTGAGGAGCGTTTTGCTGATCGGGTGGTGCGGGTGCGGGCATTCCCCCACCTTGGGCCGGGCCAGCGGACAGGCTTTGTGGCGGCCGATTTTGCCTCGCAAATAGCTGCCATTGAGGCAGCCTACGCCAAGGCTTCGGCGCCCAAGAGTCGGGCGACTATTAAGGTTGGAAACTTGGAAGCGCAGCGGGATTTTACTGATGTGCGTGATGTGGTGCGGGCGTATCGGTTACTCATGGAAAAAGGGCACTTGGGCGAAGTGTATCATGTGGCTTCGGGTCAGGTCGTTAAGATACGAACAGTATTAGAACAATTACTTAGACTGGCCACGGTGCCGATTACGGTTGAACAAGATGCCGAGCGGATGCGGCCTTCTGATACCCCGATTTTAGTTGGTGACGCCAGTAAACTAAAGGCAGCCACTGGCTGGCAGCCGGAGATTCCACTGGAACAGACGCTGCGCGATGTATTAGATTATTGGCGTCAGCGGGTCAGAGAAAAAAGTTGATAGGGGCCGCTGGTAGCAATGAGTGACCAGGCGGGTGAGATGGTTAGGGCTGGATATTTGATCCGTTCGTCTGGACCAACTAAGACATACTGAGATGAGGTTTCAGGCAACTTATCTCGCTGGCCGGTATAGAAAGCGGCAACGGCCCTTTCCCGATCCCAGGGGAGGCGGCCATGGCTCCAGACGTGAGCGGCAAAGCCCAGGTAATGTAGCCGACCGGCGAGCGTAACGGGTGAATTATGAATGGAGGCGGTGACAATACTGTCCCCCGGCTTGGTAGCTGTTTGGATTGTTTGGGCAGCCGCGATACTGGCCGTACTCCATTCCAGCCAGGTGGCGGCGGTCGGTAAGCTTAGTTTCCAGACGTCGAGCGCGCCAGACAAACTATGCAGTATGATGAACAGTCCGGCGACCGTGGCCCAGAGCCACTGCTTGCTTTGTAGAGCGCGGGCCGCCAGGTAGCTGAAAAGTGGCAGGGAAAAGATCAGCCAAAAGACGAGGAGTTTAAAATTATCCCAGGCCCACGGGGCGAACAGAAAAATATTGGCACTGGTGAAAATAGCTAAGCTGGCCAGGGCGAGAGCTTTGAGGGCGCGCGGTATTTTCAGAAAGAGTCCGGCGACGGTAAGCAGTAACAGCACGCCCGTATTTTGTAGCCAGAAGAGCAAGAAGTTATGATCCCCCTTTGTCCAGCCGGGCGCATAGCGGGCAAAAGCGCTGCCGTTGCCAAAGTCAGTCAGATAGAACATGATTTCGGGTAAGCCGACGAGTAAGGCAGTGATGACGTAGGCGAGCCATGGTTTTTTCTGTTTGGCAACGAAGAAGAGGCCGATGGCCGCGGTGCCGGTGGTCAGTACCGTGTGCGCATGGAAAAGCGGCAGCAGGCCGCTTAATATGCCGGCGGCAATAAATGGTTTGTAGGTGCGTTGGGGTGACTCGCTTCCCCACCAGAGCAGCAAGAGAATACTCAAGCTTAACGGAATGCCAAACATGAAGGAGCGCTGGGGAAGCAGTAAGGTCGTGACCGGGTTTAAAAAGTGGAAGCCTTGCGGGTCAACCCCGACACCGGAGTAGTCGCGATTGGGTAAGTGTTGTAAAAATGTTAATTATGTTTGGCCACTGGCCTGCCAGTCAGCAGGGAAACGAATAAAACCCAGCGTCGCGCCGCCGCCGAGAAATAGGATGACGGTGATTATTCCGGCTAGTCGGTTCTTGGTAAATTCGCGCGTAAAACAATAAAGCAGAGTAAGCAGAAGAGGGATTAAGACGATACCGAGCAGATTAATGCTTAGCGGTACACTAGCGCCACTTTTTAAAAGGGCAGCGCTTAAAAAATCAGTTAGAAAAGGGTAGATTAGCCGTGTGCCGGAAAAGCTGGGGTTTTGTGGCGGGAAGCTTTGGCCGGCGGCGAAGGTGGTGATTAAGCTGCTGTGCCAGGTAATATCGCCGAAGGCGTTGATGATGCCAGTATACAAGCCATCATCTTTTTGAATCAGGAGTTTGGGGGCGATGATGCTAAAGAGAGCCAGGCTGAGCAGGAAAATAATAACGGCTGCTTTGTCAGTGGGGGTACCCTTCATGTGTTGGAGGCTGCGCGGGTGGCTGATGAAATAGACGGTGCCGGCAAAACAAAGGACAACCAGTGTCAGGAGTGTCGGTAGGCTCAAGGGGAACAGTATGGTGCTGGCATAGAGCAGCGTAGTAGCAACGGTTAAGCCAGCGAGGGTGCCCATTGCAACGAGGACAACTTTTTCTTGAGCGAGTTTGAAATACGCAAAGATACTAATGCCGAGCGCGGCTGGGGTAAAAAAGACGAGTAAGGGGAGAATCGGCATAGTTATTTTTTAGCGCGCTGTTTTTCCGCCCTTCTGGGCAAGACTCGCCTTTGGCGGTTTCTAAGGCTTTGAATTAAGTCACGCAGTTCGGCGGCGCGCTCGAATTCGAGGTTGCGCGCGGCTAGTTCCATCTTATCAGTAATTTCCTTGATAGCCTGCTTGGCTTTGGCAGCCGAGAGGCGTTCAACGTCCAGCTCGGTTTCGGGAGCGACTTCCGGTTGTAGATGATGACTGCGGATGGCCTTGGTGATTGATTGTGGTGTTATTCCGTGGGCTTGGTTGTATTTCAGCTGGGCGGCTCGGCGGCGCGTGGTTTCGTCGATAGCGCGTTGCATGGAACCGGTCACTTTGTCGGCATACATAATGACGTGGCCGTCGATGTGGCGAGCGGCCCGGCCCATGGTTTGGATAAGGGCGGTATCGGAACGCAGATAACCTTCTTTGTCGGCATCAAGAATGGCCACTAAGGAAACTTCCGGTAAATCTAAACCTTCCCGCAGTAAGTTAATGCCAACTAAGATGTCATATTTCCCCTGCCGTAAACTGTTTAAGATTGTCCAGCGTTCGATGGTATCGATGTCAGCATGGAGATAGGCGGCTTTTAAACCATTTTCAATTAAGTACGAGGAGAGTTCTTCGGCCAGTCGTTTGGTAAGGGTGGTGACGAGCACACGCTGACCTTTTTTAATCCGGTTCTGAATTTCATCAAGTAAATCATCGATTTGATGCGGGGTGGGGCGGATGGCGATCTCGGGATCAAGCAAGCCGGTGGGGCGAACGATCTGTTCGACGGTGGCGGCGCTTTTCTGGTGCTCGAAGTCAGCCGGGGTGGCGGAAACAAAGACTGTTTGCTGGATTCGTTGCTGAAATTCTTCGTACTTGAGTGGCCGGTTGTCAAACGCACTCGGCAAGCGAAAACCATGCTCGATCAACACTTTTTTACGAGCGTAGTCACCGGCCTGCATGCCGAAAAGTTGGGGAACCGTCATGTGCGATTCGTCAATGAAAGTGAGGAAGCCCTCTTTACCAAAAGCGTGGCCGAAGTAGTCGATGAGCGTGTAGGGCGGCTCGCCCGGC
>CAYJWZ010000017.1:9921-13792 GCA_964374055.1 uncultured Candidatus Saccharibacteria bacterium
TTTACCAAAAGCGTGGCCGAAGTAGTCGATGAGCGTGTAGGGCGGCTCGCCCGGCGTGCGACCATCCATGTGGCGCGAGTAGTTTTCGATACCAGAAACGTATCCTAAGTTTTCGAGCATTTCGAGATCATATTCGGCCCGTTGTTTGATCCGTTCAGCTTCCAGCACCTTCCCCTGTTCCTGAAAGAACTTAATTCGTTCGGTGAGCTCATCGCGAATAGCGGTGATAGCACCCTTCAGTTCGTCGCTGGTGGTCATAAAGAACGTGGCCGGGAAGATGTGGGCGGTGGCTGGCTCCCCTATTACTTCACCGGTTAGCGGGTCGAGTTTGAGCAGGCGGTCAATGTGATTACCTAACAGTTCAATGCGGACAACTTCTTCTTCGCCGGCCGGATAGATATCGATGACGTCTCCCCGACTCCGGTAGCTGCCGCGGATCAAGTCAACGTCGTTGCGTTTATATTGCAGGCGAGTGAGGGCTGATAAAATATCACGGCGGGTGACGGCTTGTTGTGGGGTGAGTGATAAGCGAGACGATAAGTAGTTAGCGGGTGAGCCGATGCCGTAAATACAGGAGACCGAGGCAACAACTACCACGTCTTTTCTGGTCAGCACGGCTTCCATGGCGGCGTGGCGCAGACGGTCGATTTGGTCGTTGATGGCGGCGTCTTTGGCGATGTAGGTGTCGGTGTGGGGAATGTAGGCTTCCGGCTGGTAGTAGTCGTAATACGAGACGAAGTATTCGACGGCTGCTTTTGGGAAAAATTCTTTGAATTCGGTGGCCAATTGCGCGGCCAGGGTTTTATTGTGACTGACAACGATGGCCGGTTTTTGGAGCTTTTCGATAACGGCGGCCATGGTGTACGTCTTGCCCGACCCCGTAACACCCAACAGGGTCTGAAACCGATGGCCCTTTTTGATTCCATCAGTTAACTCTTTAATCGCCTTTGGTTGATCCCCCGCCGCCTTAAACGGGGCTTGTAATTTAAACTTATTCATCTTGACCGAATGTATCGGTTAATTACAGTAGGTAGCAAGTCGTTCTTTGGAGGGGAGGTTTTGTCGGTCTCCCTCTACGGAGGGGATCTGCCGAATACCACGAATAGGGCAGCTACTTCCCCTCCTTTTTTATTTGTCTCAAAGTAGATCGATGAATTCGGCGCGGGTGAGGCTGGACTGTTTGATGATGCTGTTCAAGAGGCCGCGTTTGATGTCTTTGCTGTGTATAGGAATAGGGATGATTTTTCTGGTCTTTTTATTTACGAGTATTAAATGACTGCCGGTCTGGCGAGCTTCAACAAAACCAGCTTTTTTGAGGGCAGCGACTACTGCTTTCGGTTTCAGACTGGGCAGCCGCATGTGTTTTTACAGTGGCAGTGGCGCGGAAATTCGGGAAATAACTGTTTTGTCTGATTCAATCGGAATATCTTCGTTGAGTTTCTGAAGAGTTTCCAAATAACCCTGGATAGCGTCCTGGGCCATTTTTTGAGCTTCCTCAAAGGTTTCTCCCTGCGTGGCACAGCCGGGTAGCGCGGGGACGCGCACCACGTAGCCGCCCTCGGGAGCGGGTTCAAAAATGACGGTAAAACTGTGGATATTTTGGTGTTCGGCTTTGGCCATAGTGTTTACACTATATAAAGTTTGATGCTGCCCGGCAATCTTTTGCGCTCGTTCCCTACCCGATGTACGCTTTCTGTATGATAGCGCGCATTACGGGCCAGGTCGCAGAGAAAGAAGAAAAGGCGGTGATTGTGGATGTCGGCGGCGTGGGATATCGGGTGATGGTATTGGGGCGAGTGCTGTATAGGCTTAAGCCGGGGGAGACGGTTAGCTTTAAAATTCATCATCACGTGAGCGAGGAGGCGGAGAATTTATTTGGCTTCGAAGAAAAAGAATATTTAGCTGCCTTTACTTTATTACTAACGGTGCCGGGGGTGGGAGTGAAAACGGCCATGGGTATCCTGGAAATTGCTTCGCCCAAGACGCTGGCCCAGGCGGTGGCCGAGGAAGACATGGCGCTGCTGACGAAAGTATCCGGCGTCGGCAAGAAAACGGCGCAGCGAATTTTGGTGGAGCTTAAGGAAAAATTAAAAGCACCGAAACACAAAGTGCTGGCCGGCAAGCTACAGCAGGAAATTATGGAAGCGCTGCAGAGTTTAGGCTACACGCCGGCTCAGGCACGAGCAGCGGTGGAGTTGTTACCGAAGACGGTGAAGCGAGCGGAAGAGGGCGTGAAGCTGGTTTTGCAACAACGGGCGATGGCGGAAAGCACCTCACCCGGCCTGCGGCTGACCTCTCCTTCGTAAGGAGAGGTGTTGTAACCATATGAGTATTCGTGAAGCACATGCGACTGACCATGATTGGTGGGATGAGTTTATTGTAACCGTGGACGGCGGGTCTTTTTTGCAGTCGTGGGCGTGGGGTGAGTTTCAAAGAGAACTTGGTTGGCAGTACTGGCGGCTACTGGCGGAGGATGGTGACAAGATTATCGGCGTGGCCTTAGTGATTAAGCGTCCGTTGCCTTGGGGTAAGAGTTGGTTATATGTACCAGGGGGGCCGTTAATAACCACCCCGTCTCCGTCTTCGACGGAGCCACCCCTCCTTCGTAAGGAGGGGAAAGTAAGTTCTAGCCTTTTCGCCCCTTACGAAGGGGAGATGCCGAACGAAGTGAGGCAGAGGGGTCTGTTGGAAGAGGAACTGCTTAAACTGGCTAATGATGAAAACGCAATCTTTATTCGCGTGGACCCACGGCTGGCTTCGGTTGAGTTTGGGAAGGGCTGGAAGAAGGCAAAGCGCGAGGTCCAGCCGAAAGAGACGTTAGTTTTAGATTTACATAAGTCAGAGGAAGAGTTGTTGGCGGGGATGCATCAGAAAACCCGTTATAATATTCGGGTGGCCGAAAAACATGGGGTGCAGGTCCGTTTCTCGCGCGACGAAAAAGATTTAGAAGCGTTTTTGCAGTTGGCGCAGGCGGTTAGTACTCGCTCCCCTTTTCGCTATCATGCGTCGGAGTACTATCAAGCCATACTGAAGACCCTTGGATCAGCTGGCATGCTAGATATTGCGGTTGCTGAACTCGATAATAAACCGTTGGTGGTTCATCTTTTAATTTCGTTTGGCAACGCGGTGACGTATGTCCATGGGGCGAGCGGTAGTGAGCAACGGGAAGTGATGGCGCCGCACTTATTGCAGTGGGCATCAATCAGGCGAGCAAAAGAACAGGAGAAGCATTGGTACGATTTTTATGGGGTTGGCCCACAGTGGCCCGGAATTACGCGCTTCAAGGAAGGGTTTGGCGGGGAACGGCGATCGTACGTCGGGGCATGGGACTATCCCCTATCCCCTGTCTGGTATTTTTTGTATAACCTAAGGCACTGATGCTTACCCGCTTATATCAACAACTCAAGAACGTTTACCATTTTTTTCAGGCGCATGCCTGGCGGATTTTCTATGGACTCCCCGACCGCGGCATGCAGATTTTTGGTGTAACCGGGACGAACGGGAAAACAACGACCTGTTATGTGCTGGCTGGCATTCTGGCCGAAGCGTTCGGAAAAAATAAAGTGGGCATGCTGACGACAGTGGCCTGGCGGTTTGGTGAGGAAGAAATAACTAACGAAACAAAACTAACGACGCTGCCGAGTTGGTTGGTGTATCAGTATTTGAGAAAAATGAAAGACAGGGGAGTTACTCATGTTGTTTTAGAAATGACATCACATGCCTTGGATCAAAATAGACTGGCCGGCATTCAGTTAGACGGGGCGATTATTTTAAATATTCAGCGCGAGCACTTGGATTATCACCAAACGATGGCGGGGTATGCGGCAGCGAAAGGAAAGATACTAAATTACTTGAAGGCTGACGCACCACT
>CAYJWZ010000018.1:0-13387 GCA_964374055.1 uncultured Candidatus Saccharibacteria bacterium
GCCCCGGCAATTTCGCCGTGTCGCGCTGGCTGCGCAAATATATTCGGGTCAAACGCCGGATAAGTTACGAGCGCCGCCACCGCCCCCGTCGTTGGTTCCAGCACGACCACAGCACCAACCCGCTTATCCAGCTGCTCATCAATGAATTGCTGCAGACCGATATCCAATGTTAAGTGCAAATCAGTACCGGCGGCCGCCGCCTGCGTACCCAGTGTAAGCAGTGGTTCACCTTGGGCATTAATTTGGGTGTAGGTTGCCCCGGGCTGGCCACGGAGCACTGTATCGTACTGTTTCTCCAAACCCGTTTTACCTGTTTGATCGACACTCAATAAACCAGTCTCACTTGCCAACTCTTCAGCGGTGACCGCGCTGGTGTAGCCCACCACATGGGCGGCGGCTGGGCCAAAAGCATACTGGCGTACCAGGCTGGAAATGAGCCGGACGCCAGGCAAAGTGCTTCGTTCTTCCTCTAAGCGTAGAAGTGTTTCGTGGGTAACGGCTTTCTTCAAAACCGTTAAACGTTGTCGTTGGCGAGTCATGCCTATCGCCTCTTGTATTTGAGCAGTGGACAGCTCAAGCAACTGCGGCAAGCGATCCAACAACACGGCTTCATTATCAAGGCGTGGCAACAATGCCGGATCCAGCACCACATCCGTGCTCGGGACATTCTCTACCAATTTTTGCCCATACCGATCCAACAATAAACCACGCGGGGCCACGACTGGTTCGACGGCTACTCGATTTCCCTCCGCTCGCGCCAAAAACCCGGAACCAGCCCATACTTGGAGATAAAAACTGCGGCCAAGCAAACAAAGTAGCACAACACCTAAACCAGCGTAGAATAACCAAAACCGCCGCCGCGGTTCACGTTTAAGCATCAGGCCCAATTTGCTGAGCGACTAATAAAGCCGTGCCGGCAACACCCGCTGCCAACAGCCACAGCGGGACAACGATGGCCCACGGCACGGCTACTAGTTTAAAAATAAAACCCAGTTGCAAGGCCACCGTGATGAGGAGTGTAACCAAAAACGAAAAAGAAAAATCAATCTGGACCCGCGGCAACAGTCGCCGCACCAGCCAGGGCAGCAGCGTCACGGCGCCAACCACCACCGGCGAAGCCGTCGTTAAAAGCAGCGCCACCCCACCCCATCCCACTACCCACCGCAACGGCTGGCTGGGATGCCACGCCAGCAGTAGGGGAGCGATAAGAAATAGTGGCACCAATGAAAATAAGGATACGTGCCAAAGGCGGTCAAGCAGCACCAAGACAAGTAAAAAACTAAAAACCAGCCAACGATACCGCCCGCGGGTCATCGCGGTAGTAATACCACGCCGGCTTGCAGCTGATCAACGTCGTAGGGCAGTCGCAGCGCCGCTTCCTGATAGACATCATTTTCACTACTCTGAATATCGGCAATTGTTCCCAGTAACAAACCAAACGGTAGGGCACCAGCTTTAGCTTCAGTAACGACCGCTTGGCCACCCGTCAAGGGCACATCACGCGGCACAGTCGTCAATAGTAACGAAGTATAGTGCTGGCCGCGCACCAAGCCGGTTGCGCTCACCCCTTCCGCATCACCCTCTGATACCACCTGGGCCGCCAGCGTCGTCCCCGGCGCCAGTAGTAATTGTCCTACCGCCGTACTCTCTGATAGTTCAACAATAAAACCAGCTAGCATTGAGCCATATACCACCACCGGTGCCCCCAAAACCAATCCGTCCCGTGTCCCTTTACTAAGCAGAAACTTTGACTGAAACGTATCCAGTGGCCGTCCCACTAAAGCAACAGGCACTGCTCGCCAATCAGTAAAGCCCGGGGCGCCAAGTTGCGCCTTGAGATGCGCATAATCCTGCAACTCGGCCTTCAGTCGAATATTTTCAGCCAGCAACGTACTCTCCCGCGCCGCACTACTGGCATTAATCACCGCATACCCCCCCACCCGTCCCACCGCACCCACCAGCCAGCCCCATACCCGCCCCCGAGCCGTGTGGAGTAACGGCGTCTGAAAGATACCCAATACCAACACCACCGCGACCAGTGCGATCAGGGCTTGTCTACTCCGCTGGCGCATATCCTAACGCAACGGCTTATCGTGTACGCTCGGCAACAGTACTTCCTGAACCGCTTCCAGATCTTCCAACACAAAACCTGTTCCGCGGACCACCGCCGTTAACGGATCATCAGTCAGCCGCGCCTGAATGTGCGTTGCCTGGCTAATCACCGTATCCAGCCCGCGTAACAGGCTGCCGCCACCGGCCAGAGTGATGCCTTGCTCAATAATATCCCCAATTAATTCCGGCGGCGTTTCCTCGACTGTTGTTTTAATCGCTTCCACAATCGTGACAATGGAACGTTGCAACGATTCGCGCACTTGCGTGCTATTCATCACCACTTCTTTTGGTAGGCCAGTCACTAAATCCCGCCCGCGCAGCGGCGTTTCCAGCGATTCCGGTAAGTCACTGGCTGATCCGATGCGAATTTTTATACTCTCGGCCGTCCGCTCGCCGAGCAGTAAATTAAAATTATCGCGGGCGTATTGAATAATATTTTCGTTCATCTCATCACCCGCTACCCGCAGCGTTCTACTCACCACGATTCCCCCCAAGGAAATAACCGCAATATCAGTTGTTCCGCCACCGATATCAACTACCATGCTGCCGGTCGCCTCATGCACTGGTAAACGTGCCCCAATCGCGGCGGCCATCACTTCCTCCATTAAGAAAACCGCTCGCGCCCCGGCTCGCAAGCTCGCCTCCTCCACTGCTCGTCGTTCCACTTCCGTGACGTTAGAGGGGATTCCAATTACCACTCGTGGCCGGGTTAACACGTGCCAGCCTTCGCTGTGCACCCGCTGAATAAAGTAACGCAACATCTGTTCGGTCACTTCAAAATCAGAAATCACCCCATCCTTTAATGGGCGGATAGCCACAATATGCCCCGGCGTTTTACCCACCATGCGCTGGGCTTCTTTACCAATCGCCAGCACATCCCGGGTCTTTAAATTCAGGGCCACCACCGATGGCTCGTTAATCACTACGCCCTTGCCCCGCACATAGACGAGAGTGTTAGCCGTGCCTAAATCAATGCCGATGTCCTGCGAAAAAGCACCGAACAACCGATCCGAAAACCTCATAGCTGTTTAATGAGCTGTGGTAAAGAGATTAGTTTAATTTCCTGACCATCCCGCCATTTTATTTCCACGTTATCTCCCGTTTTTTTCGACACGACAACGCGCGCCGGAATACCAATCAAATCCGCATCAGCAAATTTTTGCCCGGCCGATGCCTCCTCCCGGTCATCATATAAAACAGTTTTCCCGGCCTGCTCGAGTGCCGCCACAATTTCACGAGCATCACGTTTCAATCCAATCACATACACATCAAACGGCGCCACGCTCTTCGGCCAGATAATCCCCTTCTCATCATGGAATTTTTCCACCAGCACCCCCAGCACCCGGCTCGTCCCAAGTCCATAACAACCCATATAAATCGGCTGGTGTTTCCCAGTCGCATCCAGGTAGGTATAGTTAAAGGCCGAAGTAAAACGCGTCCCTAATGGGAAGATATTACCAACCTCCGAGGCCTTGAATGACTGGGCTCGCTCGGCAATCTCCGGTGTAACAACTTCTTTGTTATAATACGTATCAGTTTGTGTATCATAGAAAATTGTATCTTCACCTGTCTCACACTTAGTGTCAAATTCGTAGGAGAACTCTTTGGTAAACGCTCCCCCACTTGCTAATGTAATATGTGTATCAGAGCCTAACCCAACCCGCTCAAAGACACGCATGTAAACCTCTTTAGCTTTTTCGTAGTAGCGCTTAAAGTCAGCCTCATCGGTATGAAAACTATACAGATCCTTCATGCGAAATTCGCGACCACGGAGCAGGCCTGACTTTGGTCGCTCCTCGTTTCGAAACTTCGTCTGAATTTGGTACACTGCGAATGGAAAATCTTTATAACTCAACTTGATTTTCTGCGCCATCGGTACTACCAGCTCCTCATGCGTTGCGTTCATAATATACGCGGCGTCATTCCGCTCCCGTGACAGCTCATTCGCCGCGCTGGCCGCAAACAGCACATCAATCTTTTCCAGGCGCCCGGTCGTTTCCCACAGCGAAGGTGGTGAAAGCGATGGCATCATAACTTCCGTGGCAATTGCATTCATCTCTTCACGCACAACATCCTCAATGTTTCGGAGTACACGCAGGCCAAGCGGCAAATACGTGTACACCCCGGCCATCGTCTTATCAATAAATCCGCCGCGTTGTAGCATTCGAGCATTAACTGATTCGTCACCGCCCTTGCCCGCCGTAGCCCTGCCAGCTGGCGGGGCGAAGGCTGGGGCCGTCTTCAGAAACAAATCCGAATAGCGCATACTTACATCCAAAAACGAGCAATGTCCTTATACGTAATCAGCAGCATCAACCCGATTAACACCGCAAAACCAATGGCATGCGTCATACGCTCCACCCTAAACGGCATCCGCCGCCGGAAGAGTTTTTCCAGCACCACAAACAAAATCCGCCCGCCGTCTAAGGCCGGCAAGGGCAAAATATTGATCAGCGCCAGGTTCAAACTAATCAGTGCTGCAAACTCCAACACATAACTTACCCCGAGTCGGGTGGCTTCTTGGGTGTACACGGCAATCCCGATCGGCCCCGTCAGCGTGCCGCCAACGTTTCCTTCGCGAACTAATCGGCCAATAATTTCTGAAAACTGCACCACAATCGCCGTCAACATTTGCCACGTGCGAACCATCCCCACCCACGGCGCTTTCCACCACGGTACTTTTTGCAACGCCGTTGAAGCCAACCCTACCCCGAGAGCGCCCTCGCCCTCCGGCGGGTTGATCCGCGGGATAAGTGACAACGTTTGATGCTGCCCCTGCCTCTCAATTTCTACCGGCACCTCTGTACCAGCCTTGTTGTGTACAACCCGCTGAATATCTTCCACCGTCGGGTTTGCAGTCCCGTCAATCACCACAATACGATCGAGCGTCTTAATGCCGGCTGATGCAGCGGGGGAATTATCGGCCACCTCGGTTACATACGTCTTCACATCTTTCAATTCCCCGGCTCGACTCGTAACTAATGTGGGGTAACCGATACCAGCTTGGATAGTCAGCAACACCACTGCCAGTACCACGTTCATGGCCACCCCGGCTGCTAAAATAGCCACCCGCCAGCTGGCGAGCTTGCTGCCAAAATCGGTTGGCGGGGGATTTGTTGTTTGCATGTCTTCCCCCTCAATCCGGACAAAACCCCCAATCGGCAGAGCATTAAACGAATACTCCGTGCCCCCCCGCTTAATCGAAAACAGCTTGGGCGGGAAACCAAAGCCAAACTCCTCGATGCGGCAACCGGCGCGCCGGGCCACAAAAAAGTGCCCCCACTCGTGCACCAGCACCAATAAAAGCAGCAGCCCCAAAAAGACGATCACGGTCACCAAAACCATGCTGCTAAGAGTAACCAGAAAGCCTAGCAAGCGCTAGTCGGCTTACACTGCTCGTATCTCGTCTTCTTTTTTACTCACCAGTTTACTTATCTCCTCACTCGCCTCGTCAATCTTCGTGTCTAACTTTTTCTTCCCCTCATACAAATCATCTTCCGTAAGCACGCTCGCCTGCTTCTCTTTTTTAATAACAGTAAGTGCCTCATCCCGGGCTCGGCGCAAGCGTACCCGGGCTTCTTCCGCCTTCTTATGCAACATCTTTACGGTTTGCTCACGAACGTCATCGGTCATCGAGGAAAAGGCCAGGCGCACCATGCGCCCGTCTTCCACCGGCTGCACGCCCAACTGCGCTTCAGTTAAAGCTTTCTTAATCGCCGCGATGGCCGATGGGTCCCACGGCGAAATAGCGAGCGTCCGCGCATCCGAATTACTCACCGAGGCTAATCCCTTAAGCGGCGTTCGCGCTCCATAATGCTCTATAGGAATTGAATCTACCAAGTCAGGTTTCACTCGGCCTGTTCGTAAGTTAGCCGTCTCATTCTGAAACCATTCGAGGGCTTCAGTTTTACCCCCTTCAAATTTTTTATAGGCGTTTTCCAGACTCATAGGAGTACCGTAACACATCACGCGCCAGTTTTGTATTCCCCTTGGCACTCTTGATTCGGTAATAATCACGCAGGCGTAAAAAGGCTCGTCGCAAGCTCGGACTCGGCCCCTCTTTTTTCAACAACTCACTCAACTCCCGCGCAATTTTTTCAATGGGATCTATTTCTCCCCCTGCCGGAGGGGGAGTCCCCGCTAATGCGGGGGTAGGGGTGGGAGCAACCCGCACCACCTGCACTCGCGATCGCAGCGTCGCCGGCAACCGCCCCGGGTAAAGCGTCGTCAGAATAAACCGCGTATCCGCCGCTGGTTCTTCGAGTGTTTTGAGTAAGGCGTTCACAGCCGGAATACTCAAGCGCTCGACTGCTTCCAGAATAATCATTCGCCGCCCGCTTTGTGCCTTGTGACTCACCCTATCCAATAAACCTCGCAGCGCTTTGATGCTTATATCATCCTCCGCACCTAAATAAATAAAATCTGGATGAATCTGCTTGGTTACTTGTTTACATGCAACGCAGGTACCACACGCCATATTTTCCCCTCTCCCTGCATAGGGAGAGGGTTGGGGTGAGGGTGGTCGACGGAGTTCTTCACAAAGCCCCCCACTCGCAACTTCCCTCGCCGCTTCTCGTAATACTTGGGAGTCATGCCCCGTTAACAGTAGTGGTGGCTCAACTGCTCGTGATCCAAGCCAGCGCCCTAGGTAGTTCGTTTGTTCCTTTTGTACAACATGTAAAGACATGGCGCCGCGACAAAAATAGATGAGTAAGTGCCAACCAGTGTGCCCGCCGTCAGCGCGACAATAAACCAGCGGATGCTTGCCCCCCCAACGACCAACATGACAACCAGCACCAGTAAGATTGTCAGAGAGGTATTAATCGAGCGGATGGCCGATAGTCGCACCGCTCGGGCAATAACAGTCGACAGCTTTTCGCTGCGCGCTTTACCCCATTCTTCTCGTAGGCGGTCAAAAAGAACTATCGTATCGTTCACGGAATAGCCCATTACCGCTAACATGGCGGTGACAAATAAACTATCAATCAAAATGCCGCGTGTTCGTCCCAATATGACAAAGATAGCCGTTACAAATAATAAATCATGCAATAACGCGTACGTTGCCGCCACCCCAAATTTCCACGGGGCAATTAATCCACCACTTTTTCGAAAGGCATAGGTGAGGTAAAGAATCATCCCAACCACCACTAGCCAAGAAGCCCAAATCGCTTTACGCCGTAATTCGGCGCCGATAGTCGGGCCAATCGTTTCAAAGCGCAGCTCTTCACGGGCCAATTGTTGCTCACGTAGCTGCTGCACGATTTCTTGGTAGGTATCTTGGTTTAACGGCGAGGTTCGAATGAGTAATGTATTGTCCTGCGTTGCCTGCACCACCGCTCCAATTTGAAACTCGCTTCGTAAAAAACTAACAACGGAATCTCGTTCCGCCGCGGCCGCCTTACCCTCGAGTACGCCCACCTCCAGTAAAGAACCGCCCGTGAAATCTACTCCGAGTTGTAACTGAAAAACTCCAATCAGGGTCAAACTAATTGCAATGGCAACCACTGACAAGTAAAACCAGCCACGTAAATTCCGAATCATGGTGTTGTTACTCCTAATTTCTTTACCGCCAATAGCCATGGTTTATGGAACACGCGGTATGTCAATACGATGTTAAGCACTGTTCGTGTCACTACGATCGCTGTAAACATAGACAGGAGCACGCCCAGTGAAAGCGTCAAGGCAAAACCGCGAATAATCGATGTCCCAAGGGCGTACATAATCACCCCCGTAAGCAGGGTAGACATATTCGATGCCTGAATGGAGCTCCACGCCCCCTTGAAACCGTTCTCCAGGCTATAAGCCACAGTTTTTCCAGTACGTAAATTATCCCGGATCCGCTCAAAAATAAGGATATTGGCATCCACCGCCATACCGATCGAAAGGATGAACCCGGCAACGCCCGCCAGTGTCATCGTCACCGGTAACAACTTCATCAGTGCCATAAATAAGACGGCATACAGCAAAAGCGTCAGCGAGGCTAGGAACCCCAGTAGGCGATAAAAAATAATCATGAAAATGCCAACGCCAAATAAACCAACTACACCAGCTATAATACTTTTCTGAATTGACAGCCGCCCCAGTGTTGGGCCGATCGTCTGCTGACTGATTAGTTCAATCGGTACTGGCAGGGCGCCCGCATTTAAGCGCTGGGCTAACTGCTTGGCTTCCGGCAAGGTAAAGCCGCCGGAAATTACCGCTCGTCCATTGGTAATTTCCGATTGCACCACCGGCGCGCTAATCGGCACGCCATCCAAATAAATCGCAATCCGCTTTTGCAGATTCTGCTTAGTCAGATCAGCAAACAGCTTTGTGCCATCACCATCAAACTCTAACGCCACATGCGGCTGTTGCGAGACTTGATCAAACTCGACCGCCGCCCGCTTCAAATTCTTTCCCGAGAGTTCCGTCCGCTCAAAAATCGGGCCGCGCACCGCCGTCGCATCATCAATATTAAGTTTCTTTTTCGCCTCATCACCGGCCACCTCCCGCCGGAAATCTAACTGGGGCGTTTCGCCAATCAGTTTTATCGCCTGTTGCGGGTCATACACGCCCGCCAGCTCTACAATCACCCGTTGCTCGCCGCCACTACGATTTGTCTGCACCAGGGGCTCGGCCACACCAAAAGCGTTCACTCGCCGTTCAATAACATCCCGGACCCCGGCCATGGCATCGCTCACCCGCCCCGACTCTATCTCGGCTAGATCAGCCCGATAGGTCAACTGCACCCCGCCCTGTAAATCCAGCCCCAGCCGGACATTCAAACTCCGCTCCAGCGCGCCCAGCCTGATAGATGGGTGCCACGGGCTAGCCACCCATATCGCCAACCCGGCCAAGACCACAATCAACCCCAATCGCACCCACTGCCCGCGCTGCTGCCGATACATATAGTAAGCAGCTTAAGGCCAAAAACCCCCAAAAGACAAATAAAAATCCCCGTACAATCATTGACACCGTGCGGCAAAGAAGGTACAGACAGAGAAGGCAGAACGTACCCTCCCAACTCAAACCAGAAAGGAAAGGCCATGGCGGACAAACGAAAAGGATCAAAGACGCGCTTGAAACATGTCACGCATGAACAGGCCCGGAAGATTCTGGGCAATGCCGACTTTGAACTTTTCATGAAGGTGAAAGCCTGCCAAAAGGCGGTGCAAGACAAAACTCTGACTAAGGCTACTAGGCGGAGGCAGGCAATCATTCTGAATGAAACCATCAATGAGCTGGAACTGAAGCATCAGCGCTTAGCCCATGCCTACGTTCATCGCTGGTTAGCCGGAGAAGATCGGCGCACCCGCCTGCAGAGAGTACTCGAGTACGACGACATGGCTGACGAAGCGCTGCTTGGTTTGCGTACTGCTCTGGAACGATTCGACCCCTTACTTGGTCGTCGCTTGGCGACCTATGCCGAGAGTTGGATGCATCGAACGCTGCAACAAGGCATTGCGGCCGCCGTCGGCCTCACCACTTCCGCGAACCGTCGCGTTAACCAGCTTAAAAAAACCTACTCGATCTTAACTGATCAGCTAGGCCGGGTTCCTTCCGAGGCCGAGGTCATGACTAAGCTGGAAATTACTCCAGTCATTCTCGAGCGCATCCAACATTCTCAAAGGAGCGCCTTAACCTGCGTCTCACTTGATGACCCGGTCCGTAACGGAGACGATGAACCGCAGACACTCGGTGCGCTCGAAGCCGATCAGCATGCTCCGGAAGATATTGACACGCACCTCTATCCGCACTATCTGCGCACCGTCCTCGAAAAAGTGATGCGCGATGCCGGCCTGAACGCCCAGGAACGCCAAGTCATTGAGTCGTTCTATGGATTGAATGATGGCCAGACCAAAAATCTCCGGGAAGTTGGCGAGTGCCTGGGTTTAACCCGGGAACGGATCCGACAGGTCAAAGACCGGGCGCTCGCGAAACTCCAGGCTGAAAAGATCCTAGCCGCCCTGTCGCCGTACTTAAGCTGAGCTACTGTCACTTACTCCACGAACCATCGTGGAGTATTTTTTTAACTACTTCCCATGACATTTCTTGAACTTCTTCCCGCTGCCACATAGGCATGGATCGTTCCGCCCGACTTTTTTATAGAGATTCTGAAGCGGCTTGCCCGCCGAAGCTTCAGCGAAGGCGGGAGCGCTAGCGACTGGTTCATGGGGCGCCAGCGTATCTTCATGCTTCGCCTCGCCGGTCACCCGCTCCTGTCGCACAGCCTGTGCTTTAAAGACAATTTCTACCATGGTGGCTTTAATCGTTGCCAAAAGTTCTTGGAATAAACGATGACCTTCTTTCTGATATTCCACCAATGGGTCACGCTGGCCATAACCGCGTAAGCCAATCCCCGTCCGCAAATAATCCATCGTATCTAAGTGATCCATCCAATGAGTGTCGATAGCCCGAAGCGTGGCTGCCTGCTCCAGTCGCGCCAGGTTATCAACTCCTAACTCTTCCACTCTTGTGCGCAGCCGCTGCTCCAATATCGATTGAACTGCATTAGTGAGTGCCTCACGGGCGGCGTCGGGCCCACTGGTTTGATCGGCTTCTTTTACCGTTGCCCTAAACCGCTCCTTAAGTTCATCTGTTTTTGTTCCAGTCAACGCCGCCGTGACTTCCGCGATCTCACTAATATTCCACTCGGTTGTATTGTCATTGGCGGCATGGAGATTAACAACACTCGTTGCTTGTTCACCCAAAAGCTCAACAATATGACCATGAATACTCTGCTCTGGTTTATTCACTTCCTTCCAGATATTTTTAGTCAGAATTCCGCGCCGCAAGCCATAAATCGCCCGGCGCTGCCGGTTCAACACATCGTCATACCCCAACACTTGTTTGCGCATATCAAAGTAGTGACCTTCCACCCGCTCTTGTGCCCCCTCGAGCGCTTTACTAACAAAACGATTCTCAATTGGCTGATCTTCCGGCAACTTCAAGCGCTCCATCATACGCTTGATCCGATCGCCACCGAAAATGCGCATAATATCATCGTCTAAACTTACAAAAAACTGTGTCTCCCCCGGGTCGCCTTGCCGGCCGGAACGTCCTCGCAACTGATTATCAATCCGCCGCGCCTCATGTCGCTCGGTCCCCAGCACGAACAAACCACCTTTCGCGGCCACGCCGTCACCCAGTTTAATATCCGTTCCCCGGCCCGCCATGTTAGTCGAAATAGTCACCGCCGCTGGCTGCCCGGCTTTGGCAATAATTTCCGCCTCGCGGGCATGCTGCTTGGCATTCAGTACTTCGTGCTTAACGCCGGCTTGCTGCAAATGAGCCGATAAGTATTCCGATTTTTCAATCGCTATTGTACCCACCAGCACTGGTTGGCCCCTGGCATGCCGCTGCTTAATCTCCTCCACCACCGCCTTAAATTTAGCCGGCTCGCTCACATAAATCCGATCTGGCTTATCGGCCCGCACCATGGGCCGATTGGTCGGCACCGAAACGACATCCAGGTTATACACTTTTTCGAACTCTTCGGCGCTGGTCACGGCCGTGCCGGTCATGCCACCCAGTCGCTCATACAATCGAAAGAAATTCTGGAAGGTGATGGTCGCCAGTGTCCGGCTCTCCTGCTGCACTTTCACGCTTTCCTTCGCTTCCAGAGCCTGGTGCAACCCCTCTGAATAGCGCCGGCCATGCATCATGCGGCCGGTAAATTCATCAACAATAATAATCTGCCCGTCGTGCACCACATAATCCCGATCACGCTTATATAAGGTATGGGCGCGCAAAGCTTGTTCCAGATGATGCACGAAGCGAATCCCCTTTTCCTCGTAAATATTCTGAATATTCAGCAACTGCTCAATTTTGGAAATACCTTCATCAGTCAAGGTGGCCGCCCGGCGTTTCTCGTCAATATTGTAATGGGTATTTTCGGTCAGCTGTGGCACCAGCCGAGAAAATTGCTCATACAACCTGGTCGATTCTGTATCCGGTGCTGAAATAATCAGCGGCGTCCGTGCCTCATCAATTAAAATACTGTCTACTTCATCCACAATCGCATAGTGTAAATCCCGCTGCACTAGTTCTTCCACTGACTGCGCCATATTGTCCCGTAAGTAATCAAAACCAAACTCATTATTCGTTCCATAGGTAATAGCCGCGGCATAGGCGGCTCGTTTTTCAGCCGGGTTCATTCCCGGAATTGAAATACCCACTGTTAATCCAAAAAATTCATACACGGGCCTCATCCACGCGGCATCGCGAGTCGCTAAGTAATCATTCACCGTCACTAAATGCGCCCCGCGGCCCGTGAGTGCCGCATAGGTCAGCGGCAACGTCGCGACCAGTGTTTTCCCCTCCCCGGTTTTCATTTCCGAGATAGATCCGTCAAGCAGCGACAGCCCTCCAACCAGCTGCACATCGAAATGGCGCATATTCAGTGTTCGGCGCGCCGCTTCGCGCACCCCGGCAAATATTTCTGCCGTGACTGGCTTTAATCCATCCCAATTTTTGCCGTGCAGCGCTACTATACGCTGCTTTAAGGCTGCATCATCCAGCGCTTTAAACTCCGGCTCAAGCGCATTAATAGCCTGAACTGTTCCGTCGTATTGACGAGTCGCCCGTTCAAAACGGCTCGCACCAAAGCTAAGCCACTTCACTGGTCGTGCTGTTCTTTATGCTTATCGTGATCACGTTCCAATTCATGCCGCAGTGCTTCCAAGACCTCATCCAGGGCATCCTGTACGGTCTCGGCACTGCGCTCCACATGATACGTTTTCTTATGTGACGTGATAGTAATCCGGCACAACACCACTGCTCCGGTACGATGATGTTGGTCGTGCTCAATATCAATCGAGCAGCTAAACGGCGTCGGGACGTGTTTTTCCAGCCGCTCCAGCTTCTTCTCGAGTAGCTGCTGATCCATCCCGGTCAAGCTGAGCCCGCGCACCCGCAAGGTGTGTTCCATAGATAGGCTGCCTCGAGTGTATGGTCTCCTCGACTAATTTGTAAATAGCGTCTTTAAAACGGTCTCGGCCAAAGCGGGCTACGCTCGCCGCCAGCAGCTGCGGATCAAATGGCGCCGGACGTTCAATAAACTGGCGAATCGCTTCGGCCAGAGCTTCATCCTGCGGCTGATCATACAACATCCCCGTTCGCCCAGAATCAATAATCTCCCGTGCTCCACCACGCCCCCGGGCAATCACCGGCGTTCCGCATGCCAACGCTTCGGCCGCCGCCATGCCAAAATCTTCCACCCCCGGCTGCAGTAGTGCTCGGGCCGCCCGGTAATAGTCTCGTAATTTTTCCGCCGAAACGTTCCCCACCAACCGCG
>CAYJWZ010000019.1:0-13155 GCA_964374055.1 uncultured Candidatus Saccharibacteria bacterium
AACCCTTGCGCTAACACCAGCGCCGGTACCAAGGCCATCGTTACGGCCATCACAGTTATCCCCAAAGCCAACAACTTCATATACTTATGGTAGCACAACTCCGTTAATAGCCAACACCACGAAGTTCACAATCGCCGCTGACAGCCCGATGACCAGCAAGCCAATCACAGCGTACAAAATAACATTCTTTGCTTCCTTAGCCGCTGTTTCATCGCCGAATGCCGTAATATATTTCACTCCGGCGTAAATAATGACAATCACCGCTGCCACAGCAACGAAAGACAGTAAAACATTCACGATCCAAACTACGTAACTAAAAATGTCACCCCTACAGGGCAGGCCCAAGCCACAAAAATTAGCTGGTATATTTTGTATCTGTGCCCATGCTAAACTTGGCCAGCCCAACAAAGAAATCGTCGCCAGCAATCGGTAGAGGTTCTTCATGGAACAGCTGGCGGGATAAAGAAAAATCCGATCAAGGTACGAACCAGCAGCAAAGACCCGCCAATGATCAATAAACCGATAATCGCATACAAAATTAAACGCTTGGCTGTTTTGGCACGATCCTCCTCACCAAACGAAAATAGATACATCACACCGCCAATAATCAGTACCACCACTGCTCCAATCGCCACCGCACTAAGCAAAACCGACAGAATCCAGAAAACTGCGCCGGATAATGTCCTTGCGCCTTCAGGAACTGTCGCATCTCGAATTCGGTTTACGACGGTAAATCCATCTTGAATGCCCGGCATATTTTATCCCGCCGGTGCCGGCGCAAATAATGTTTGAACCGCTGCCAGAATCGCAAATGAAATGAAGACCACTAATAATCCAATAATCGCGTAGAGAATAACTCTCTTGGCGCGCTTAGTCTGCTCTTCGCTGCCAAAGGAAACAATGTACCAAACACCACCAGTAATCAAAGCTACCAAGGCTAAAATTGCTACCAATGAAAGTAACCATTCAATAATTTTCTGCAACAAACTTGTTTCGGTTTGATCAACCGCCAATCCACCGGGTCGGGCAATTTCGTCTTTAACACAATTAATACCTTCAGCCACCGAACGTGGACTAGGGCAGGGCACTGCTTGAACTACCACAGGCACAGTGAGTACAACCAGCGCTGCTACGGTTATCAAAGAAAACACCAGTCTCATATTCCAGCCACTCCCAATATACGCCCTACTGTCTGTACAATAAAGAACGCTAAAAGTATTATTGCCAACCCGACAGTTGACCAGATCACAATCGTCTTAGCCCTTTTAATTCCTGCCTCGTCACCGAATGAAATAATATACATCGTTCCGCCCCATATCAACGAAAGCAAAGCAATAAATCCTACAATCCCCAGAATCCAACGTGTAATTTTATTAAAGAGTTGCGGGATGTCGCTAACTCCAATTGGGTTAGAAAAAGTTGTGGCTGGTGCCTGGCCCCATGCAACAAAAGGTAAAAAGGCAATTCCTAAGCCTAACGACATCACAATATTTCTAAATCGTCGGCTGTAGTGCATTGACTTGCTTACGTAACTGATTAAGACGATCCTGGGCTCGCTGCAGCGCTTCGCGGATGGTGGCGGTGCCGTTCGCCACGCTATCTGTTAACTCCGAAAATATCTGATCGGTCGCAGCGATATTTACGATTGGCCAACTCCGGGCAGTAAGCGCCTGTTCCGCGAACACACCAAGGTCTGGATCGCGCTCTAATTGTACCACGCCGTCTTTCCGGGCCGGCGGGGCTGATAATTTCTCGTTTAAAGCGGCCGATGATTCGGCATTCGTCATAAAGCGGACTAACTGCCATGCTGCTTTCGGCGCCGTGGAGGTGTTGGCCACTGCCCATGGCCAGTAGTTGGGAAAATTGGCCACCGGGCTATCCACGTTTTGCGGCAGCTTGGCCACGCCAAAGTTCAACCGCGGATTTTTCAGTTTAATCGTTGGTGCGTGATAGGAATAGTTAATCATCATAGCCGTTTTCCCCTCGGCAAAAGCATCAATCGAATAGTTCTGGGCTAAATCCCACGTGTACACCTTCTTCGCTTTGTTCGCGAAGTCAGTATAGAACTGCAGCGCCCGTATGCCGGCATCGTTATTAATCACCACCTGTTTCTCCTGCGGGTCCAAAATCGGCAAGCCACTCTGCAAGAACAGCGCCTGCACAATATCCCCCGCCCGATTGATATTACTGCCGGTGCCTAAGGCAATCGCCGATTGCTGAATCCCGCCCACCCGATTCACCCGTGTCAATCGCTCCACATCCCGCTGCAAATCGACCCAGGTAGTGAGTGGTCGGGCGACTCCAGCCGCACCCAACAAGTCTTTGTTGTAATACAACGCCAGCGTGTCCACCGACGTCGGCAAGGCATACACGGCGTTCTCGCGCACCAGGTTGGCAGTCACCACATCCACGAATTCCTCGGTCACCGCCCGTACATCAATCACGTTTTTTGGGGCTGGCGTCATAATCCCGCGCTTGTCTTCCACCCAGCTCTGATGAATCACAAACACATCCGGGCCACGCCGTTCGGCCAATGCTTTCAGCAATGTCGTTTCGTACTCGGCCACGGCCGCAATCTTTTTGTATTCCACTTTGATACCCGTCTGTGCCGTAAATTTCCGCAACACCGGATCCATCATTTCACTGTCATGCCACAGCCCCCACATCACCAGTGGCTTAGTTGGCGGTTGCGCCCGATTACTGACTAAGACACTACACCCGATTAAGAGCAGCAGTAATACGGCCACCACCGCGAAGCCGATCAGACCCCACATTAAGCCGGGGCGCATACCAATCCGTAGTGATAGGGGCTTGGTTTGAATTCACGCTGCACTCGCAAATCAGCCTGTTCGGCCGCCGCCCGAATAACTGATTGAGCAACCCGCTTCTCGGGCGGTGGCCCCAGCGGCGTGGCCGCCGTTTCCCATTCCACCGCCAGCACTGATCCACCAGACTTCGTAATCCGCCGCGCCTCTTTGAAAACCGCCACCGGATCGGCTTGATGCAGAATATTGGCCAACAACGTCCAGTCAGCCGTGCCCGCTTCTACGCCGCTACTAGCTTCGCGCTCTAAATCAGCGCGCCGCACCTGAACAATGCTTAGCAAATCTTCCTCCGCCGCTCGCTTTTCCGCCGCCGCTAACATGTCCGGTCGAATATCCACGCCAATCACTCGGCCATCCTTGCCCACCATGCGAGCGGCTGGTAGTAAATAATAACCAGCGCCGCAGCCCAAATGAACGACTGTTTGCCCGGCGCGAAGTTCCAGCAAGCGCCAAAATTCCTCCGGCCGAATGAAGGATTGCATAAAAGATATTGTAGCATGTTGCTCCAGTAAAGTGGGTGACGTGGCGGGGGACCCCCACGGAACGCTCGCCGCGTCAGCGGGACGCAGCCGTGGGGGTGCAGCCACGGCAGGACCCACGAGACAGGCCCTGCGCAATTTTAAGCTGAGATCCACGTGGTGAACGTCGCCACCGGTCCACTCTCCGGCGTCGGGCGCATCACCCGCACGCCCTGTGTCGATCGGCCTTGCTCGTTTACGGTCGCCGCCGGAATCCTAATCACTTGCCCTTTTTTCGTAATAATCAACAAATCTGTTTTATCGAGAGTGCCCGTTTGCACCATGGCCGCGTTCACCACCTTACCCGTCTTAGCCGTCACTGCCGCCGTCTTAATACCGCTCCCGCCGCGTCCCTGTAAGCGATAGTCACCGAGTGGGGTGCGCTTTCCAAAGCCGCACTCAGTCACTACCAAGGCCTGTAAATCAGCTGTGTCTTTGGGTGCCACATGCATGGCCACAATTGCATCGTTTTTCTTGAGTCGCATGCCGCGCACGCCGCCGGCTGTCCGCCCCATTGGTCGAACATCATGCTCCGAAAATTGAATTGCCTGCCCGGCCGTAGAAATCATCAGCACAAAATCATCGCCGTTCGATGGCGCCACCCATTCTAGCGCATCATCGCTCTTCAACGTAATTGCCTTTAAACCGGAGCGCCGAATATTAGAAAATGCTTCCATCTCCGTTTTCTTGATAACGCCATTTCTAGTTGCCATAATCAGATACTTACTAAGCTTGCCCGCCGGAGCCCTGCCTGCCGGCGAGGCAGGCAGGGCGGAGGCTGGGTCTTTACCCGAAAAAGCCTGCACCGCCGTCACCCGCTCGGCCGAACCCAACTCCAAAAAGTTTTGCAGTGCCTGCCCGCGGCTCATCCGGGACATCTCCGGAATCTCAAAGGCTTGCGTGGCAAAGACTCGCCCCAAATTAGTGAAGAACAGCAACATCTTATGCGTGGTGGTTGCCATGAAAATATCCACCGCATCATCTTCTCGTGCCAGCTTCCCGCGCACGCCCTTCCCACCCCGTCCCTGCACCTGATAGGTCGTAATCGCTAGTCGTTTGATATAGCCATCGCGTGTCAGCACCACCACCGTTGGTTCATCCGGCACTAGATCTTCCTGCGAAAATTCACCCACCGGGCCCACAAATACTTTCGTCCGCCGCTCGTCGCCATAACTTGATTTCATGGTCTGATAATCATGCTTGATAATCGCCAGCACTTTTTTCGGACTCTGTAAGATACTCTCCAGTTCTTTGATCAACCGGCGCTTCTCTTCCAATTCATCGGAAATTTTTTGCCGCTCTAACCCGGCCAGCGTTTGCAACCGCATTTCCAGAATGGCCGTCGCTTGCGGGTCGGACATACCAAACTCACGGCGCAAGTTTGTATGCGCCAACTCCCGGGTTTTACTCTTCTTAATCGTCGCGATCACTTCAGTGATGGAGTCAAGCGCTTTCTTGAGGCCCTCCAGAATATGAGCCCGTTCCAAGGCCCGCTTTAAATCAAATCGGGTCCGCCGCGTGATCACTTCCTGCCGATGAGCAATGTGGGCTTGCAATACATCCTTCAACGTCAACACTTTTGGCTGTCGCCCATGGTCGGTCAGCGCCAGCATATTAACATGGAAGGTTTTCTGCAAATCCGTAATCGCAAACAGGCGATTCAACACCTTCTTGGGGTAGGCATCCTTTTTGAGCTCCAGCACCATACGAATGCCTTCTTTATCAGATTCATCCCGCAAATCCCGAATCCCATCTAAGCGTTTTTCTTTAACCGCCTCGGCAATCTTAGTAATTAAGGTAGCCTTATTCACCATGTAGGGTAGTTCCTTAACCAGAATCCGGTGCCCGGCTTTCGCCTCCTCAATATTGGTTATCGCTCGGGTCACCACACTACCTTTGCCAGTGGCATAGCAGGCTTGAATTTCTTTGCGATCATAAATTGCCCCGCCGGTTGGGAAATCCGGCCCCTTCACAAAGTGCATCAACTCCTCCACCGTCGCTTCCGGATGCTCAATCAGATATATAGAAGCGTCACACACCTCCGTTAAATTATGCGGCGGCACACTGGTCGCCATCCCCACCGCAATCCCGACCGTGCCGTTCACCAGAAACTGCGGCAGCCGGCCCGGTAACACGGTCGGTTCGAGGCGCGTACTATCGTAATTATTAATGAAATCAGCCGTCTCCTTTTCAATATCAATCAAAATTTCATCCGCAATCCGGGACAGGCGCGCCTCGGTATACCGCATGGCCGCCGGCGCATCACCATCCACACTGCCCCAATTGCCCTGGCCATCAATCAACTCATAGCGCAGCGAAAAGTACTGCACCATCCGGGCCAAGGCGTCATAAATTGACATATCACCGTGCGGATGATAGCGAGCCATCACATCACCGACCACGTGCGCTGATTTTCTAAACTTAGCCGACGAGCGCAGTCCTTGCCGCCACATAGAATACAAAATCCGCCGCGCCACCGGTTTCAATCCATCACGCACATCCGGCAACGCCCGCGAGACGATCACACTCATGGCATAAGCCAAATAACTCCTCTGCATCTCGTCTGACAGCCCCTGGTCTATCAGCATTCCGACTGTTCCCGGCTTCATGGTTTCTGATCTTGTGTTCCTAACACCTTTTGCAATTGCTCCACCGTCAGTGCTTCAGCCGTGGGGGTCGGTCCCGTCGCTGTTTCCGTATCTATCGGTTCCGATGATCGTACCCAGGCCAGCTGCGCCGGCAGTAAAAACAGCAGCCAGCCCGCCACTAGCACGATCGCCGCTACAATCGTAACGAGCCCAGCGATCCGCCAACGCACGGCTTCCGGTTGGTTCTGTAAGCTGGTAAGCATAGTTCTAAGTGTAGTCGCCTTTTATGGAGCAAGTAAAATGGTCGTCACGTCCTCCGTCGGCAGCTTATTGGCTTTCAAAATCACCCTTTTTTCGGCACTCTTCGGATCTAACCCCATCTCCTTAGCGAACCGATTCACCGGTTCCAGCTTTTCCTTAATCTTCGGTAGGTGATAATGAATCGGAACCACCACCCGCGGCTCAATCGTGGTGACCAAAGCCAGCGCTTGCTTGGTATTCAAACCGCTGCCGCCACCGACTGACACCGTCAACACATCAATAGCTGTCTTTTCCAGTTCTTGTAGTTCTGCATCGGTTAATTCCCGGTTCAGTGCTCCCACATGTAATAACATCATGTCCTCAATATGCCAGCGCATCAGGCTTCGCTCACTACCATCATCTGCCCGCCAACTCAAAGCACGCAGCGCTAAGCCAGCCGTCTCATACTCGCCGGGCGAGTCAAAAACGACTGCTTCCGATATAGCATCACGGTAGGACATGGTGGGGTCAGACGGGTTAGATAACGCCACTACAGTAACCTTGCCGCGTACCGGGCTCAAACCCGTTTCCGGCGACAGGGGATCAATCAGCAGCGTTATATCGCCCACCTGAATTTTGAGCGTATAGTGCCCATGCCAGCTAATATGCATATCTCCTCCATAGTACTTTTTTGACTTTTATTGGTCAACGTGACATTATCCTGATTATGAATAAAATGCAGCAGCTGCTCGACGAACACCAGGAGTTTTTAGCTATTCCTAAAAAAGGAGATATCGTCACCGGGCAGATTATTGAAAAAACCCGCAACACCTTATACCTCGACCTTGGCCCAATCGGTGTCGGCGTCATTTATGGTCGTGAGTTATTCGACGACCTGGACACTTTCAAAGGTTCCAAAATCGGCGACAACATCCAAGCCACCATTGAATCACTCGACAACGAAGACAGTTACATCGAACTGTCACTGCGCACCGCCACCCGCGAACGCAGCTGGGGTGAGCTCCAGCGCAAACTGGAAACCGGTGAACTGTTTGCCACTGAAATTCTCGATGCCAACAAAGGCGGCCTCATTGTTCGCGTCAGCGGCATCGTCGGTTTTCTGCCCGTCTCGCAACTGGCGCCCGACCACTACCCGCGCGTCGAAGGCGGTGACAAAAACAAAATTCTCGAACGGCTTAAAAGTTATGTTAATGAAACGTTTAAATTAAAAGTAATTACGGCCGTTCAAAAAGAAGAAAAATTAGTGGTCTCCGAAAAAGCGGCCATCGGCGAAGAAATGGGCGATGTCCTCGAACAACTCAAACAAGGAAAAATAATTAACGGTGTTGTCAGTGGTGTCGTCGATTTCGGTGCCTTCGTAAAATTCACTGAAGATGCCAAAGAACTGGAAGGCCTCGTCCACATTTCTGAACTGGCCTGGCAGCGCATCGATAATCCCTCTGACATCGTCAGCGTCGGTCAAAAAGTCGCCGCCAAAGTTATCGGCGTTGATGGCCTGCGCATTTCGCTCTCGCTCAAACAACTCAAAGAAGATCCATGGAAAAAAGTAACCGAAAAATATACCCTCGGCGATACCGTCAAAGGTGAAGTCCTGAAAGTCACCCCCTTCGGCGGCTTCATCAAACTCGATGCTGATATCCACGGCCTGCTCCACGTCTCCGAATTGCCCGCCAGCGCCCAGGCGAATCCCGAATCGCTCCTCAAAGCCGGGGAGACCCGCGAGTTCAAAATTATCTCCCTCGAACCCGACGAACACCGCTTAGGCTTAAGCATCAAAGCCCTGACCGAGCCAGCTGGCGGGCCAGCCAAAGAAGAAAAAGATAAGAAAGAACCGAAAGCCAAAAAAGCCAAGAAAGAAAAAGAAGCCAAGACAGATAGTGTAGAATAGCGACACGGGGATTAGCGCAGCGGTAGCGCGCAGCGTTCGGGACGCTGAGGCCGCCGGTTCGAATCCGGCATCCCCGACTGAAGTAAAATACGGGCCTGTAGCTCAATTGGTAGAGCGCATCCATGGCATGGATGAGGCAAGGGGTTCGAATCCCCTCAGGTCCACACTCCGCTCGTCGCTGTCGCGCCGAGCTTCGCGTGGCGCCGCCACACTAATAAAGTTAATTATTTCTCCCCCTTACGAAGGGGGAGTACCCGGCGCAGCCGGGGGTAGGGGTTATTATCGGGCCGCAGCTCGTTGACTGACCCCTCTCCCGCCTCCGGCGGGACCTCCCCTTCGTAAGGGGAGGAAAAATGCGTCGCTTTGCTAGAAGGTGCTATTTTTCTTATGCTATATCCACTCTTCGGGCCGGTAGCTCAGCGGTAGAGCACTGCATTCGCATTGCAGGGGTCAGGGGTTCAATTCCCCTCCGGTCCACACTTCGCTCTTTGCTAACGCAAAGAGCTTCGCGTGGCGCAGCCACCTTTGCCGACAGTACATCAACTTAGTAAAGTGCGAAGTGTGCCCCGCGTAACTCTTGAGAGCGTAGTGGGGCTACGATATCTCAGGCGCCTTTTCCCTCAAATTGAAGAGGAAGAAGCGACCATGCTTCTCAACAAGCACAAGCTGCTCTAGTACTCAACGCTGTCAGAAACCCGTCACCATAACAGGTGAGTGCATGAAGGGTTCTTTTTATTTTGCACAAAAAATTTCATGGTTTTTCAAATGAAACAGTTCAAGAGGTACACTATTGAGATGATTGCAATCACCTTTTTCACATTCACCCTCGCCGTTCTGCCCCTCGTCAGTACTCGCATCGCCGCCGGGTTACTTGTATTAACCTATCTCACCACGCTATTTTCAAAAACAACACCCACTCGGCGCACACTGACTTTTTCTATACTGGCCACCATCGCCCTCATCACCGCCAGCCTAATCAGTAAAAACCTACCCACCAGTCTGAATCTGCTCCAGTGGATAGTTCTTATTTGGTCAGTCCCGTTGTTTAGTACGCTATTAAATAAATACGGCCGCCAAAAAATTATCACGGTCACACTCATCGTCATCTCTTTCCATGCCTTATGGGGCATTAGTCAATTTATTTTGCAACACGATCTTGGCCTCACTCGCCTCGGCGAAAGTAAAATAAATATTCACGAACCAGCCGTTGCTAAAATTGATTTACCCTACGCGCCCTTCAAATTACTCCGCGCCTACGGCCCGTACAAACACGCTAACAGTTTTGCTGGAGTTTTAGTAATTAGCCTTACTTTATTTCCCCTCTCCCTGCATAGGGAGAGGGATGGGGTGCTGCGCCGGCCGAAGCCCTGCCTACCGGCCAGGCAGGCTTGGCGAAGGCTGGAGGTGTTAGCCTTCTTCCTCCTCACCCTTGCCATCTTCACGACTTTTTCCCGCGCTGCAATTTTTTCTTTTCTTCTACTTCTGATTTTCAACGCCAAAATATTTTTTAAACTAAAATATCTTTTACTCCTCGCCATTCTCGTGTTGACTTTTTTTCCGCTCATGTTTTACCGATTCAGTTTCACCAGATCGGAAGATAGAGCAGTGCCCGAACGTATAAGTTCTATTCAATGGGCCAGTGAAGTAATTGAAGAAAATAATTTTTGGCAAGGCACCGGAATTGGCCATTACCCAGCCGCGCTAAAAAATTATTTAGACTCACATAGCATCAACTATCAACCCTGGCAAATTGATTTCGTTCACTCGGCACCAATTTTATTGGTCGCCGAATGGGGGATCATTCCTATACTTTTCCTGATGTTTGCTTCCAGACTGGTTACTGGTTACTGGTTACTGGTCCCAATGCCACTCCTGCTCGCCCTCACCCCCATACTGCTCACTGACCACTATTTTGTTACCCAGCTTGCCCCCGCTCTTTTTCTGCTCCTTGTTCTTACTCTCCACCAACCTGCCTGCCGGCAGGCAGGGAAAGCGGCGCCATCAGTCTCGCCCCCAGATCAAAGCGCTGCTCCAGCACTAAAATAACGGCCAAAATCCCAATTACCACCGCCAGAGTAACCACCAAGCGCCAACTGTCCTCACGTAAGTAATCATTCATACCAATCAAGATGGTATACTAGTTTGGTGCTTCCTTCCATAGCTGACGCCTATCTTAAAACTGCGCCCGAGGTACTGCGCGAATTACGGGTTATACCGACGCAAGGCTTATCCAGCGCCGAAGCCACCCGCCGCGCCCAGCGCCTAGGCACTAATTACATCCCTCAACCCAAATCGCACACCGCGCTGCGCATCGTTGTGGAGCGTCTAAGAGACCCGCTGGTTCTAATTTTAATCGTGGCCGCCACGCTCTCGTATTTACTGGGACACATCGGCGACGTTGTAATTATCAGCGTGGTGGTAATTGTTGGTAGCATCCTCGCCTACATCCAGGTTGCCCGCAGCGAACGAGCCCTCACCCGCATCAATAAACATGTCGCCCCCACGACCACCGTTATCCGTGACAGCCGCCTCCAAAAATTAAATCCGGATAACCTCGTCATCGGCGACGTCATTACTCTTGAAAGCGGTGAGAATATTCCAGCCGATGCTCGGATTCTCGAAGCCCAGGGCCTGAGCGTGAACGAATCCACGCTCACCGGCGAATCAGCCGACAGCCCGAAAGTCACCCATCGCCTGGCCAGCCGCACGCCCTTGGCTAACCGGCACAACATGCTCTACCGCGGCACCGTTATACAAAGCGGTACCGCCCGCGCCGTCATCACCGCCACCGGTACGCACACCGAATTTGGCCGGATTGTGCAGCTCCTCAAAACAGCCACCCCGCCTCCCTCGCCGCTACAACGAAACCTGGCCGCCATCGCCCGCACCATCGGTATTGGAATTCTGCTGGCGGTGGGGGCCATCGCCGCCATTGATTATTCCCGCGGTGTTCCCATACTCGAAACACTTCGCACTGCTGTCACGCTCGCTGTAAGTGTGGTGCCGGAAAACCTGACAATCATTCTTACAATTACCTTCACTATCGGCGCCATTCGGATCTTGAAACGCCGCGGGGCTGTCCGCCAACTAACCGCGCTCGAAACACTCGGCGCCGCCACCGTTATTTGCACCGATAAGACTGGCACCCTGACACGCGGTGAGATGACCGCCACTGGCTTTGATTTTCTGGAAGGCACGACGGTTAATGAAAATAAACTACCGAAAAATCCGCTCCACACCTTAGCACTAACCAGCTTGGCACTGGCCACTGACGCGCGCCCGGCTTCGGCCAGTCAGACCGACGGCCACTATTTCGGCAGCCCGACCGAACAAACGGCTCTCGCCTTCGTGGAAAAATTGGGCTTGAACCAAACCAAGCTGTTAGCCGAATGGCGCCAACTTGATGCGCTGGCGTTCGGGGCTAACTGGAAATATCGCGCCTCGCTCCGCGCCCACCCGCATCAAGCCAGCCACGTACTATTTGTAAATGGCGCGCCCGATATTTTACTTGATGCCAGTTCCCATGCGTTGAACGAACACGGCGAAGTCAAACCGCTGACCAGCGCATGGCGCCACCAGCTGCAGCAAAAAATTAGCGAACATGCTGAACGGGGCGAACGCCTTTTAGCGGTCACCGTGAATCGGCACTTCAATCGGAAAGATATAACGCATGGCGATATACAGAACCTCACCTTCCTTGGCGTGCTTGTGATCAAAGATCCGCCCCGCCCCGAAGTGGCCGAAGCCATTCGCCAAACATTAAGTGCCGGCATCAGCGTTAAGCTCGTCACCGGCGATCACACTGCCACCGCTCGGGCCATCGCGCGCGCTGTTGGTTTACCCGCCACCGCCGATACGATTTGTTCCGGCTCTGAATTGGCTGAAATGAACGACGAAGAATTAGCCGCCACCATCAAAACTGCCACCATCTTCGCCCGTGTCACCCCCGTCGACAAGCAACGCCTGGTTCGCCTGCTGCAACAGCAGGGGAATGTCGTTGCCATGACCGGCGATGGCGTCAACGATGCCGTGGCGCTTAAGGCGGCCGACATCGGCATCGCCATGGGCAGTGGTAAAGATGTCACCCGCGAAGCCGCCGACCTTGTGCTGCTCGATGACAATTTCGTGACCATCGTTTCGGCCATTCGGCAGGGGAGAGTTGTCCGCGATAACATCCGCAAAATTATTGCCTTTTTGCTTTCCACCAACGCCGCTGAAATTGCCATCTTTGCTTTAAGTTTACTGACTCGCCTGCCCTTCCCGCTCCTCCCCGCCCAGATTCTCTGGATTAATCTCGTCACCGATGGCACTTCGGACATTGCCCTCGCCCTCGAACCGGACGAACACAACGTCATGCATCGCCGTCCGGAAGATCCCACAAGTCCCCTCTTAAGCCGCCACCACTTCATCAGTATGATTTTCTGCGGCACTGTACTCACCATGGCCACCTTCGGTTTATATTGGTATTTACTTGAGGTCGCTGATGCCCCGCTGGCCTACGCCCGTACCATGGCCTTTGCCATGCTCGCCACCGGTTCCTTAATATCCGTCTGGACATGGCGCTCCTTTAGCGAAAACCTCATGCAGCGCGGCCTCTTTTCTAATAAATGGCTGCCGCTGTCGGCCGGCTTTTCTTTTCTCCTTCAAGTAGCCGCCATTTACGTTCCCCTGTTCCGGACTTTTTTTCAGACCGTTCCCCTTTCACTTAAAGATTGGAGCCTGGTCATCATCCTTGCCTTAGTCGCCTTACTAATCTGCGAACTAAGAAAACTATGGCCACTACCCGCGCCCTTGGGCTCCAAGGCGAAACTCTTGCCCGGGAATATTTAGAAGCCAAGGGCTACACCTTTCTTACCGCCAACTGGTCGGTGAAAGCGGGGGAGATCGACCTTATCATGCAGGACGGCGACACCCGCGTCTTAGTCGAAGTTCGCCTGCGTGCCCCCACTAGCTATGGCACGGGCTATGACACGGTCGCCTGGCAGAAACAGCAAAAGCTCATCCGCACCGCAAAATGGTATCAGCAAAAGGAAAACTACTGGGGCAACCTCCGCTTCGACGTCATCTCCAAGATC
>CAYJWZ010000020.1:0-13124 GCA_964374055.1 uncultured Candidatus Saccharibacteria bacterium
GCTTTGGCGCGTTGTGGTGCGGCGGCGGGTGAGGAAGCGGGCGGTTGGTCATGGGTACTATGTGCAGTATAAAGAGCGGGCGCGGGAGTTAGTGATGGCGCGACTAGCCTACTTTAGTGCGTTGTATCAGATTCCGTTTAATAAAGTGACAATTCGAAATCAAAAAACACGGTGGGGGAGTTGTTCACGGAAAGGAAATCTTAATTTTAATTACAAGATTGTGCTCCTGTCGCCACGAGTGGCGGATTATATTATCGTGCACGAGTTGTGCCATCTAAAAGAGTTTAATCACTCCCGAAAGTTCTGGGCTTTAGTGGCCCAAACTATTCCGGAATACAGGCAGTTGCGGCGGGAATTAAGGCGAAGCGGGATACGGTTTTACTAAACGCTGTGTATTACGTCTATATATTGCGGTGTGGTGACGGTTCTTTATACACCGGCTGGACTACGGACGTAGCCAAGCGGGTGGCCCAGCACACGGCCGGTACGGGGGCCAAGTATACCCGGTCACGATTACCGGTTAGGCTGGTTTATTCTGAAGAATTTTTGACTAAGGAGGCGGCCTTACGCCGCGAGCGCGCAGTTAAAAAACTTTCCCGGGCGGAGAAAATTGGTTTGGTGCAGTTATAGCTTGAGTTCGATTGTTTTTGTGGTTTCAATGGTTTGGCCGTTGATTTCGGCCGAGGCGGTGAGTTCGATAGGGGCGGGTTCCTGACCGAGGGAGAGACTCATAGAAAAGGTGGCCGGGGTGGTGAAGCTGCCGAAGGAATTACTGATATCGCTTTTAATGGAAGAGGAGCTGCCGTTTTTCTCGGAACGGGCGTGATATTTTACGGTGATTTTGGCATTGTTACCTTTGGTGCCGGCGGGGCCGTCAATTTTAATGGTTATCTTTGTTTTCTCGCCGGCGGGAAGCGTGCCGGGTAAGTCGACGAAAGAAATGGAAGGACCCTCCTTCGCCAAGCCTGCCTGGCCGGCAGGCAGGGCTTCGGAGGGCGCAGTAGCGGAGGGGAAAGGAGTGGGGGTCGGGCTTGGGGCCGTGGTTTGAGTGCCAAAGATAGTTGCCTCGGGTGAGGCCGCTGGGCTGGGTTCAGTAGTTTGGCTGACTAGGACGGTTGGTTGCGGTGCGGGCCCGCCGTCCGCCGTCTGGCGGAGCGGGTCGATGGGGTGGGCAAATAAGGCAGCCACAACAGCCGTAGCGGCGATTAAGATAACCGGCAAAAGCCAAACAAAAGGCATACGCTTTTAAGCGTGTTGCTGCTACGCGGGGAAGTCAAGATTACTTGAGGAGAGGGAGAACGGCTTGCTGTAGTTGGCTAGCTGCTTGTTCAGCTTGTTGCTTGGCGGATGTGAGGTCGGTGCCGGTAAATGGCGCCCAGTATTGGGTGTAAATTTTTAACTTAGGTTCGGTGCCGGAGGGACGGATGGTGACGCGGGTATGGCGATCGGCTGAAAGGCTGAAAATTAGGACATCGCCCGCCGTTTCGGCGGGCAGGCCCTTTAGTCGATCTATGAATTCAACGACTGCATAATCGCCGATTTTTTGGGGTGGAGCGGTGCGCAGTTTGGCCATAATGGCTTGCATCGTGGCCGCGCCGGCCGCGCCGGGGTAGGTGATGGTGTGGAGTTTTTCAGTGAACAGGCCGTACTTTTCGTAGAGCGCGTCTAATTGATCAATCAGTGTTTTGCCTTGATCTTTTAAATTAGATGCCAGTTCGGCAATAAGTAGGGCGGCGATGGCGGCGTCTTTGTCGCGAGTATAGGTGCCTTTGAGGATGCCATGCGATTCCTCACCGCCGAAGATAAACTGCTCATGGCCTTCGGTGGTTCTGATGAGTTCGCCAATATATTTAAAGCCGATAAGCAACTTATCGTAGATTTTCACGACAAAGTCGGCGGCGAATGCGTTTAGAAAATCAGTCGTGACGATAGTCTTAGCGATAAAGTCATTCGGTTTTAGTTTATTTTGTTTTTTTAACTCACTTAAGACGTAGTAGCCGATCAGGGCGGCAATCTGGTTGCCGGTGAGAAATTGGTAGTTGCCGGCTTTACCCCGAGCAATCACACCCAAACGGTCAGCGTCTGGGTCGGTCGTTAAAGCAAAGTCGGCTCCAGTGCGCTGGGCATATTCAGTGGCCAGTTCATTGGTGGCCGGTACTTCCGGGTTGGCGATGTGGTTAGGAATATTGGGGAAGTTGCCATCGGGAGTGCTTTGCTCGGTGACTTCGGTGACATTGAAACCAGCTTTTTTGAGGACGGCCAAGGCACTTTTGCCGCCGGTGCCGTGGAGCGGGGAGTAAACAATAGTGGCTGAGCCCCGCTGGCTGGCGGGGGAAGAAAGTGATTCGGCTAAAACGGCGGCATGATAGGCATCGTCAACTTCGGCGCCGATCATTTTTATGGTGCCAGCCTTAACGGCGGCCGCAAAATTAGTGGTTTTTATTTCTTTGCTGGCGGCCACGGCAGCCATAATATTTTGGTCATGGGGTGGAACGACTTGGGCGCCGTCGTTCCAGTAGGCTTTAAAGCCGTTGTCGGCCGGTGGATTGTGTGAGGCAGAGATGACCACGCCGGCGGAGGCTTTTAAGTGGCGAACGGCAAACGACAGTTCCGGGGTGGGGCGGTCACTATCAAATAGATAGGTTTGGATGTTGTTGGCGGCAAACACTGAAGCGATATAGCGGGCGAGTTCGATGGAAGTGAGGCGAGTATCGTAGGCGACGACGACACCTGCCTTATCGGCAGACAGGCCTGCCTGTCCGGCAGGCAGGCTGCCTTGTTTTAAGTAATCGGCTAAGCCTTGAGCTGATTCGCCAATCGTGACTTGGTTAATGCGGTTGGAACCAACGCCGACCGTGCCGCGGCGACCGCCGGTGCCGAAGGGGATAGTGGTATAAAAACTATCTTCTAACTGCTGCCAGTTTTCCTGCTGGATCAGTTGTTCCAGTTCAGCTTTATATTCCTTATATTTTGGTTCGGTGAGCCACTGGGTAAGATTTTTTTGCGCAGTGGGGGAGAGTCTGCCGGGGGAAATATCCATTTCTGTATGCTACCCCGACAGTGCTACGCTGGCCAGTAGGGACGTTTCAGATCGTTCTTTCCCGGCAAGAGAGGTGCGTGATGAAGCGCTTTACCAAGTGGTTTTTGGTCACGGCTTTGGTGGGCTGGATGCTGTTTTCGACAGTGGTTACATGGTTTGGGTTTGAGTATGTGTATGCGTTCGAGGTCATGCCACGGTTTTATGAGGATGAGGTGGTGCATACCGTTTCGACGAGGGCGATAGAGTGGCGGTTGCCGCGACCGCGAGAACCAGAAGAGCCGATTCAGATTGATGTGCACGGGAGCCCCGGGCCACCCTTACGCTTCTTGAAACGTTGCTTGCAGTTGCAAAATGCAGACTTCTGTTTGTTCACGCGTGATGGCAGCAGCGAGGTAGAACTGTATGTGATCTCGCGGGAACGCGACGGTACCACCGCAGTGCACAAGGCAGTGTTTGTCGGCATCTTGCACCAGCACGAGCGCGCCAAGCTGGTGGCGTTGGAGTAACTGCGCTTTTCCTCTCTCCCGATTTCGGGCGAGAGGATTTTTATGTCTAAACCTGCCGGCCGGCCGGCAGGCCCATTTTTTGTTTGACGTTGGTGAGAGTTTTTTGGGCGACGGCCGATGCTTTGGCGGCGCCGCTGGCCAGCATTTCTTTGAGTTTAGTTTCATCTTGGCGTAGAGCCATAAATTTTTCCTGGAGTGGGGATAGTTTTTCAATAACCAGTTCGGCAAGAGCTTCTTTAAAATCTTTATAGCCTTTACCAGCGAATCGTTGCTCGATGGCGGCGTGTTCTTCTTGGGATAGGGCGGCGTAAATATTAAGTAAATTTTTCACGGCGGGCCCGCTGCTTTCAAAAGAAAAGACGGGCTCTGTTTCTGTTACCGCGCTCATTATTTTTTTGCGAATGGTTTCCGGTGGATCGGTGAGGGCAATATAGCTTGGCGCCGGGTCGCTTTTACCCATCTTTTTAACGGGGTCAGCGAGAGACATAATGCGGGCCGCTCCTAGCGAGCCTTGCCCATCCGGGCGGGCAGTTTTGTTCAGCATGACTTGAGGGATGGTAAAGACTTCACCGAATTTGTTATTGAATCGTTTGGCAATAGAGCGAGTTAGTTCAACATGCTGCACTTGGTCTTCGCCAACTGGTACTTGATTGGTCTGATAAAGCAGAATATCGGCGGCCATGAGTGCAGGATAGGCGAACAAGCCGAGGGTGGTATTGGTTTGTTGTTTCTGCGCTTTGTCTTTGAATTGGGTCATGCGCGACAGGTCGCCATAGGGCGTGATGGTAGCCAGCAACCAGCCGAGTTCGGTATGAGCTCCCACATGTGATTGGACGAAGATGGTGCTTTGCTCGGGATCAATGCCGGCGGCGATGTACATGGCAGCGGCATCGAGGACGCGTTTGGGTAGTTCGGCCGGTTCGTAGGGAACGGTGATGGCGTGCTGATCAACGATGCAGAAATAGGCGGTGTTGCCGGTTTGCAGCTCTACCCATTGCTTGAGGGCGCCGAGGTAATTGCCGAGATGGAGGGTGCCGGAGGGTTGAATACCGGAAAAAATAACTTGGCTCATAGCCGACAGCGTAACACCTCACCCGGCCCTTCGGCCACCCTCTCCTTAGATAAGGAGAGGGGCTGGGCCTGCCTGTCCGGCAGGCAGGGGTGAGGTGTTTACACCTCAACGATCACCGGGAGTACCATGGGCCTTCGCTCGGTTTTCTGGAAGAGGAATTGGCCAACGGCATCGCGCAGATTTGATTTCAAGTGCGTCCAGTTGGGTTCACCGCCGTGGCGGGGGCCGGCTTGTTTGAGGATGACTTCCTGAATCTTGCGGCGGGTGTCTTTGACGAGCTGCTGTTGTTCTTTAATGAAGATGAAGCCGCGGGAAATCATGTCGGGTTCACCAACGAGTTCGCCGGTGCGACCATCAACGGTGGCAATAACCACGACCATACCTTCGGAAGCCAACACCTGGCGATCACGCAGTACGACATTGCCGACATCGCCGACGCCCAAGCCGTCTACCATCACGTGGTTGATTTCGTATTTTTCACCAGACAGACGGACTTTGCCGGGGGTGATTTCCACCACGTCGCCGTTACCAGGGAGCAAAATATTATTGCGATGCATGCCGTGGAGGACAGCCAACTTGGCGTGTTCAGCGCGGTGGCTAAAGTAGCCGTGGGCGGGGATTAGATATTTGGGTTGCATTAATTGAATCATGTGGACTAAATCTTCCCGCTGGCCGTGGCCGCCGGAATGAATATCCATCATTTTGTAGTGGTAGACTTCGGCACCTTGTTTGTAGATCTGATCTTTGACGCGCTGGACGGAAGCTTCATTGCCGGGAATGACGGACGAGGAGAAAATCACCACGTCGGTGGCGGCCAGTTCCAGGCTGCGATGTTCTTTGTTAACGATGCGCATCAACACGGCGTTGTCTTCCCCTTGGGCGCCGGTGCACAGCACCAGCACTTTGCCGGGTGGATATTTGTTGCTTTGTTCCGGGGTGATTACGGTTTCTTTTTTAAATTTCATGAAGCCGATCTCGCGGGCGATTTCGACGTTGGTCTTCATGGAGAAGCCGTCGATGGCCACTTTGCGGCCATATTTTTCGGCGGTGGCGATCATCTGTTGCAGCCGGTCGATCATGGAAGAGAAGGTGGCGGCGATGATGCGCTGGTTGGCGTGTTGGGAGAAAATTTTGTCGATGTTGCCTTCGATGATGGATTCGGACAGCGAGTGGCCTTCTTTTTCAGCACCGGTGGAATCACCATAGAGGAGGGTGACGCCTTTAGCGCCTAATTCTTTGATGTGTTCCTCGTCGGCTGGCTGGTCATTCACCGGGTGATTGTCGAATTTAAAGTCACCGGTGAAGGCAATAGCGCCGGCCGGGGTGCGGACGACCACGCCGAAGGCATTCGGTACCGAGTGGTTGACATGAAAGGTTTCAATTTCAAAGTGGCCGAGGCGGAAAATTTCGCGCGGCTTCACAATGTTTACGATCGGTTTGGCGTATTGGGGGAATTCAGCCTGGCGTTTTTGTACCAGGCGCATGGTAAATTCCGAGCCAAAGATGGGCGGGTTGCCGAGCTTGGGTAACAGGTAGGGCACGCCGCCGAAGTGATCGTAATGAGCGTGAGTAATAATAATGCCCTTAATATTTTTTTCTTTGCCCTGGATGGGGGAAATGTCGGGAATGATGTAGTCGATACCGTGCATTTCTTCAGTCGGGAACATCAAGCCAAGGTCAACGATCACCACGTCACCTTTGTATTCGACGACAGCCGAGTTACGACCGATTTCTTCTAAGCCACCCAAGGGCAACAGATGCATGGCATCCGGATTGCGCGGTGGTTGCTTAATATTCTGAATAATTTGGCTGCGGGGCGGGCCAAAATGGACACCGCTGCTGCGGACGCCACGCCCACCTACGCCACGGCTTCGGCGGGCAGGTCCACGGCCCTGCGGAGAACGATTCCCGCCACGGCGCGGAGCACGGCTATCGCCTGCTGGGGCGGGGGTTACCGTTGGATTAGATTGAGCGGTACCGTTCGGCCGAATGGGCGGCGGTACCGGGCGCGACGTGTGCGCAGCGCTTAACGCCCCGTTCGAGGCGGGGGGAGGTGTTTCCGTACTCATATTGTCAGAAAAAAGGCTAAAATAAGTTTAAATTCACTATGGGGGCGCTTTATATTGGTAGTTTCGACTTGAGATCAACCGAAAGCGCGTTTTTAATCTGCCATAAGCTTAGCATGGGGGTGATTGTTTGTCAAATTCACCTCCCGCTGCGCGGGAACCTCTCCTTGGTAAGGAGAGGTGATGTATCCAACGGTGCTTGATTTTGGTTCTAACACACGTCAAGCTACAGCACACGGGCCTGCCTGCCGGCAGGATTGGTAGACGCACTTTCTTACAATACTTTATACTGTATTTGTGAGGTCTGGTCCAAAACCAAGGGGCCGGGTATTGATTCAATGGTCGCCTAAATTTGCTTACGCGGTTGGGTTGCTTGTGGCCGATGGTTGCCTGCTTAATGACGGTCGACATATTGATTTTACGTCTAAGGATTGGGAGCAGGTGCAGACGTTCAAAGCATGCCTGGGGCTTAAGGTTAAGATTGGCACTAAGAGGTCAGGTATAGGCAACAAGTATTACCGGGTACAGTTTGGTGATGTGCTTTTTTACCAGTTTCTTGTGAGTATTGGATTGTCTCCAGCGAAGTCAAAGACAATTTCAGCAATCCTGATTCCTAGAAAATATTTTGCAGATTTTCTACGAGGTTATTTTGACGGAGATGGAACGAGTTACTCTTTTTACGATTCCGTGTTCCGTAAGAGCTTTCGGTTTTACATAGCATTTACCATCGCAAGTCCAAGGTTTATTTATTGGTTGCGGGCAAGAATTAAGAACACAGTGCACGTCACCGGACACATTTCCAGTTATTCCGACAAAGGCTATTCACAACTTAAATATGCGAAACATGAGGCAATTGAGGTCTGCAAATATATGTATCGTGGAAAGCCTAGCTACTTTTTAAAGAGGAAGTATTTGAAAATTCGGGATTCTCTCAGCATAATCAATCAGCGCCGAGGTGGTGAAATTGGTAACCACGCTACGTTCAGGACGTAGTGCTCTCACGGGCTTGCGGGTTCGAGTCCCGCCCTCGGCACCCTTCGAATATGCAAGCAAAATTGTTAAATGTTAAACCCTTTCAGGAAAAGCTCAACGCTGGGTATTGCGGCCCGGCGGTGTTGAAAATGACTCTGGAGTATTACGGAATCGAAAAAGCCGAAGAGGAATTGGCGACGCTAGCGGGAACGAATGAAGAAACGGGGACTGACGATAAAGCATTGCAACGAGTGTTAGAAAGTTTTGGATTAAAAGTTACAATTAAAAACGAGGCTAGTTTTGAAGATATTCAGAGTTGGCTGGATAAAGAAGTGCCGGTGATTGTGGATTGGTTTACCCGCGGCCGGGCGGATTACCCCGATTCGGCGGTGGCTGATGGCCACTATTCGATCGTGGTTGGTTTAGATGATGGATTTATTTACTTGCAAGATCCGGAAATCGGGAGCTTACGGAAGCTTGCCCGGAATGATTTTATGAAAGTGTGGTTCGATTTTTGTGGGGAGCAGATTACGTCCTGGGGCGATATTATACTGCGCCAGCTTATTGCAGTTTATAAATAATTATATAATTATTTAACTATATGAAGCACTATACGTGTACGGAATGCGGTGGGGAGTCGGACACGCCAAAAGTGTGTGAGACGCCGGACTGCTTAAAGAAAGGGCAGGACTTAACGTCGTGCGAATGCACCGACGGGCAGCACGGTGGGGAGTACGAAGACAGTCACTACGCCCGGTAAGTCAGTGAGTGCTCGCCTGGCTACTTAAAAAAGGCAATGTAAGCGAGAAGGAGGGCAATAATAGCCAAACCAAAAGCAGTGGCAGCGCGGGTATTGAGGTCGGCGAGATCAATGTTTTTCATAGACTACGTAAGTGAGCGGCAATAACTAAAGATAGTATTCCAAATGCAACGTTTGTCGTCAACAGCCACCAGCTGACAGTTCGCGGTGTATCGCGGTTGATGGGAATAATTATGGCCACGCCGAGCCAACCGGCTGCAAGATTGATAAACAGATCGGCTAGGACGTTCAGCCAAATGGGGGAAATGACCATAGCCAAAAAATGAGGGCCAAAACGAGACGGTAGACGCCAAAAGCGGCGAGGGTGTGGTGTTGCAGGTAGTTTATAAACGTCTTGATGGCGAGATAGGCGGTAATAAAGGAACCAACGAGGCTGAGGGCGAGCAGGCCATATTCCTGGCTGGAAAAAACAAAGCCGGTTTTAGTCAGATCTAGAGCAGTGGCGGCTAGAATGGTGGGGACGGCTAAGATAAAAGAAAATTCAGCGGCGCTGGTACGGGGTAGGCCCAGCAGCATGCCGCCGACAATGGAAGCGGCCGCTCGAGAAACGCCGGGAATGACGGCGACGGCCTGCGTGAGGCCGATTAGGAAAGCGGAACGGTAGGGAAGATTTTCTAAGGGCACGGGTGTTGTTTGGGGTTTATACAGGCGCTCGAAGACAATAAGAAAAATGCCGCCGAGAGCCAGGCCTACGAGGACGACGGTAGTGTTACCAATTAAAATATTTTTAATAAACGGATACAGCAGCGCGCCGATGATAGCGGTGGGAAGAAAAGCAATGAATAAACGGTTCCAGAGGGCACGGCTCCGAAGCAGTTTTTTGCCGTAGAGAACAATAACAGCCAGGATAGCGCCCGATTGAATGACAATTTCGAATGTTTTAACAAATTCGGTTTGGGGCAGGCGCAGCAGGCGACTGGCTAAAATAAGATGACCGGTGGACGAGATGGGGAGAAACTCGGTGAGGCCTTCGACAGCGGCGAGAACAAGGGATTGAAGAATAGTCATAGTTTAATCGTACTATATTACCCTCGCCCTGACCCTCTCCCTGTAAAGGGAGAGGGGAATTAGGGGTGGTCGGCCAAGCGTTTTTTGAAGTCTTCGACTTGGGCAACCGGAACGGGATCGATGCCATAGGCTTTGGCCAGGAAGTAGGTGGTCCATAAGCCGAAGCAGACGGTAGTGAAGATTTTCTCGAGCAGGGAATTACCTTTGATTTCCACTGTACTGACTTTAGTTCCCCACTGTTGCAAGAGGTCGGCGGTTACTGCCATGCGGGCTTTGATACGGGGGTGATCATCGGCGTCCTGCAGGAGTACGACATGATAGTTGCCTTTCGGTTGGGTATATCCCAGCATCTCGTTGTGGTTGAGTTCGGGGAAGTAATTCCAGAAAGCGGTGGTCTTCACGTTTTCGTTGGTCTGGATTTTAAAATTAAAAGCGGTGAAGGCCAGTTTTTGGGAGGCGTAATAAACAGGGGTTTTGTTGGTTAATTTTTTAGCTAAGGCTTGCCCGGCAGCTTCTTGGGTGGGAATGACGGTTTTGAGGTAGCTGGCTAACGATTGCAGTTCGGCTTGGATATCGGTGGCCAGGCCGCTATTGGCGAGAGTGGTGATGAGGCTGGTGAAGCTGGCGAGTAAGGTGTGGCGTGGCTGGAGCGCCGGGAAATCAATTTTGCTTATGGGCACGTTGTTGGCCACCGCCAGTTCGGCCAGTTTGCCACCGGAAGTATTAATGAGCATGGCGTAGCCTTTGGCTTTAGCTGCTTGGTAGGCAGAAAGGGTTTCTTCAGTATTGCCGGAGTGAGAACTTAGAATGACCAGTGGTTTTTTAAAGGGAGTTTGGGGTAAATCATAGCTGCGGTGCACCATGACTGGCACCGTGGTGAGGTTAAGAGCAGTTAAGAGGTCGCCGGGTTGTGCCGAGCCGCCGAGCCCGGCCAGGATGATACCGTCGATTGACTTTGACCGGCCGGCCGGCAGGCAGGCGTCTTTGTTAACTTCAAGTGAGCGAATTATTTGTTGCGGTTGATTTACAATGATGTCGCGCATGTGTTTACTATACCTCACCCTGCCCTCTCCTTCGAAAGGAGGGGGGAATGTTAAAGGTTACTTCCATACCCGGCGAGTTTTGACGTACCAACTTTCGATGTTGTTAAAGCGATCGGCTGGGATACTAGCCTCAAGCGCGGTGTCGGAGTGAACTTTTTGTGTGCTGGCAAAGAGATAGTGTGGCTGGTAAAGAATCACCGCTGGCTTGAGATCGGCGAAGCGGCGAAGAAATTCGGTATATTTTTGTTTTTGTTGCTCGGGGTCGGATGATTGCCGGGCATCTTCGAGGAGGCGATCGATAGCTTTGTCCTGGAGCATGGAGAGGTTGAGACCGGGGCTTTTGATTTGACTGGAATGCCAGAAGGGGTAGGGATCGGGGAGGGCAGACAGAATTTCGCCAAAGAGGAGCACTTCATAGTCGCGCGGGCGGACGACGCTTTGCTGAATAGTGCCAGCGCCAAAATGCTTAATTTCGGTTTCAACGCCAATGGCATGCCATTGGCGTTGCACGAGTTCGGCCGTTTTTACATATTCCGGCCAATCAGTAGTGCTGATGGTCATACGAAGACGCTCGTCATTTTTCTCGCGAATGCCGTCGCCATCGGCGTCTTTCCAGCCGGCCTGGTCGAGCAGTTGGCGGGCAGCGTCGACATCGACCGTGGTCGGCGGAAACTCGTCGGGGGTGACCGGGGGATGAGTGATTAAGGGAGCGCTGGCCGGTTCGCCTTCGTTATGCAGGGCATCGCTGATAATTTTATTACGATCTAAGGCGAGGCTAAGCGCTTGGCGTAGTTCGGGGCTTTTCAGTTTGGGTTGCTTATCCTGATTAAAGAAGAGGGCAAAGTATTGAGGAAGAAACAGGCGCTTGATGGTGAGGGCGCGGTTTTGCTGGGCTTGTTCAAAGAGTTGCAACGGTAAAAAACTGATGCCGTCGGCATGGCCACCCGCAAGGGCTTGCAAGGCTTCTTCATGCGTGGGGTAGAAGGTAAAGACGATCGTGTCGAGGTAGGGGCGCGTACCAAAGTAAGTGGGGTTTCGAACGAGTTCCAGATTGATACTTTCACCTGTTTTGCGACGAGTGGTAATTTTGGAGAATTTAAAAGGGCCAGTGCCGACCGGCTTCAGCATTTGTTCCGCCAGAGCGGCATTTTTTGGGGCGATGCTTTCCCAGACATGCTGGGGAGCAATGCCGACGGTGAGGCTGCTTAAGAAAGGAGCGTATGGTTGTTTCAGTTGAAACAGCACTGTATAGTCATCGACTTTACTGACCTCAACGCCCTGAAAGGCATTCAGCAGCGGTGAACCATAGTCGGGCGTTTGAATGCTGCGAATAGTGAAGACGACATCGTCAGCGTTGAACGCTTCGCCATCGTGCCAGGTGATACCCCGCTTAAGGTAAACAGTATATTCTTTGCGATCAGCCGACAGTTCATAGCGATCGGCCAACTCGTTTTGCAGGTTGAGGGAACTATCTAAACTAAAGAGCGGTGAGTAGACCAGCCGGGTGATGTCGATATCAAGATCACTGGCTTGCGCCAGAATCGGATTCAAATAGCGCGGCTGGCCAAAGCTGGCTTCAGTATAGGTACCACCGCTTTGCGGGACGAGAGTGGTGTTATTGCGATAAGCGCGCACCACGAAAGTGAGGCCAGAGGCGAGGAGCAGTGCGGCCAACACGGCCACTATGATGCGTTCACGGAGCGAGGTGTGCCAATAGATCTTGAGCGCCCAGGTAGGAACTTTAAAGCGATTGCCGATCGTAGGAGCGAATACCATAGTCGTATATCAGCGGGGTGTCGGTTGGACACTGCTCGGTGCTGCGTTCACCGGTGGGGGCGGCTTCCAGGATGCTATAGAGTTCGAAAACGGCCGGACTACGTTTCCAGTAGAAGTAATCCGCACTTCGTCCCGCCGATGGCGGGACTACGGCGGACGCTGGCGCGTCCCCCTGAATGCCGGTGACCAGCGGGTCATGCGGAAATGGTTTGGCTAATTGGCCGTATTTATTATTCTGCGCGCGGAGCGCCGTTTCGACTTCGCTTTTCACAGCCGCATTTTTGGGGTCGTTCAAGCGGCCGCACCAGCTTGGTTGATCATAGGGCGGGAAGGTGTCGTGTTGGCGATAGGCGGCATAGAGCGCGTGTTCGATGTCATCGAGGTGGTGTTTGCGCGCCGTGTCGCGGGCTTGGGCGGCCGAGCGATCTAACAGCAGCCAACCGGCGGCGAGGAAGAGAAGGCTGAGGACGATCAGGGGAAGGCGGGGCGTGAGTTGGTAGAACCGCATCTTACCAGAAGAGGTGTAAGAAGGCGGTGATAAGGAAAGCGGCGGCTAAGACAATAGTTACTTGAAAGATTCGCTTCTCGCTGCCGCGACGGATGTTAAAACCCTCGGCGCCGCCGCCAAAAGCGGATGACATACCGGCCGAACGGCTTTGTAATAGAATCGCGATTGATAAGGCGATTGACAGAATGATTAAGACGACGTTAAGCCAGATCATAGTTTCAGACTCTTATCATGTGCATTATTGGTTTAGTTAGTCAACCGTAGCTACCAATACTCTTGTAATATTTTGGCTTTGCTGCCAATGATTTTTTCG
>CAYJWZ010000021.1:0-12574 GCA_964374055.1 uncultured Candidatus Saccharibacteria bacterium
TTATGGGGTATCGTACGGAAGCAATTATACCGGGCAATATTTACCATGTTTATACTCGGGGGGTAAATAAGGAAAACATCTTTCGAGCTGCAAACGATAGAAAGCGCTTTCGACAACTCCTAGTCTATTATATGCATCCAGGTGAGATTCCGAGCTTCTCCTCTATCAACAAAATATCTGAAACTTCCAAGAAAGAAGAGCTTATTAAGAAAACAGTCCGCAGTAAAGGTTTAGTCGATCTCCTCTGCTATTGTCTGATGGATACCCATTTTCATTTGCTTCTATATGAAAATACTGAACGGGGTATAGTAACTTATATGCGGCGAATACTTAATAGTTACGCAAAATATTTTAATACTAAATACGATCGGCATGGGCCTCTTTTTGCTGAAAGGTTTCGTGCTAAATTAGTTGAGCGGGACGAGTATTTTCTTCACGTCAGTCGTTATATCCATCTTAACCCCTTTATCGCTGGTATTATCGAAGATCCTACGCAATATGAATGGTCATCATTGCCAGAATATATGAACAAAAAACAACGATCCCTATACTGCCACACTGAGCTACTGAACGAAATTATGAAGACGAATGAACACAAGAATTTTGTAATAGACTATGCTGGCTTCGCACGTAACCTCGGAATGATTAAGCATCTTATGTTTGATTAACTTTTTAACACCGTTCTTTTAACACCGGGTGTTAAAAGGTGGTGGTTCCCGGGCAGGGATTCGAACCCCGATTCGGAGCTCCAAAGGCTCCTGTCCTGCCGTTAGACGACCCGGGAGTAGTTTTCACTGTATGGTATACTTTAGTTATGTGAAAGGTTGTTTTTTTAATGTGTAAGCAGGAAAGGAGGAGGTAATGCTTCGTGACTAATCTTGAGCCATGCGTGTCCCGCAAGGCTTTTCGCTTTTGAAAATGTCAATAGCTCTTGACAGATTTTTCCCAACGGGCGTATGGTGATTGTGGAACCGAGGTTCTTTTCAGAAAGGAGGTTCGTATGTGGTGGATGGCCTGATGGGGCTTGAACCGAGAAGAGGCATGGGGTTTCAACATTTCTGAACTTTTGGAAGAAGGATGGATTCGCATGTCGCGTGAGAATGAGCGTGCGCCGGATTGTTTGGGTTCTTGGCAGCTGGCTGGTCTCATTGCCCGGTGCTGCGGGACCGCTGTTTCCAAGCGGGTGCGGCGAGTCATCTTTGCCGCGCTGAAGGATGAGATCAGGTGCGTGGGTTGCAACTCACCGCTTGGCGTCGGCGGCGAAGCATGTTTTCGCCTCCATCCACAGGACAAGGTCGCTCTTGTCTATCATTTGGATTGCGCCAATGGTTACCCGAAGCTGCTGCGGGAGGACCCTTCGATCGTTCGCTGGGTTGCGGAGCTGAACCTGAAGCTCCCCTCAGTTGCCGATGCCCCACGGCACAAGAAACGACGGGGTGAGACGATCAAGCGGTGCCACAACTACCACCATGCAGGCCGGTAGCCGGGATAGAGAGGAGGCTCGTTTTTACTCTTTTTTTTTCACACTTCAGCCGCAAAGGAGATGGATAATGCGGAAGAAGAGCCCGCTGCCAGCGTTGAATCCCACGCTGGCAGCTTTGATGGGAAAACCGGCACAGCCAGACCACCAGATGGCCTATGTCTGCGCTACGATTGGCCGTTTTTTCCAGCGGGGCGTGGCTTCTGCGCCACACGACCAATTGGATAGGTGGGAGGCGCGCCCTAATGGTGTGGTCGTGGAAGGACGGTTTGGCCTCGTCAAAGAGGAGTCGCGCTTGCGAGACTGCCGCGGACTTAACAGCGGTGTCTCCCTGCCTGAAGCGGTGCGGCGAGCATACAAGAAGCCCAGGACAGTCTCGCCGCATTTGGCTGACTTGTGCCGCGCTGCCCATCAGGATCCCGAAGAACTCCTTCGGGCTTAATCTTTCGGCCGAGCAATGCCCCAGCATTGTTCGGCCTTTTTTTGTTATAGTGCCTGTATGCCGGTTTTAACCGTTAGCCAATTCGTCCAGCTTATTAACGGGGCCCTCGAGGCGATGGCCGGGGTGACCGTCGAAGGGGAGATAGCGGAATATAAGGTTCTGAAAGGGGGATGGCTAGTTTTTGATTTAAAAGACAGAAAGAGTCTTGTGCGATGCTTTATGCTGCCTTGGAAACTTTCAACCCAAATAGAAGACGGTATGCTTGTTCGGGCAACTGGATTGCCAAAACTGCGTGAAAATGGTTTTTTTAGTTTCAATGTGGACGACGTACAGCCGACGGGTGAGGGAGCATTGAAGCGCGCGTTTGAATTGCTTAAGAAAAAATTGGAAGCTGAAGATTTGTTTGCTCCAGAACGTAAACGAGCGCTACCACGCTTTCCGGAAAAAATTACGCTGATTACCTCGCGCGATGCAGCGGCCTTTGGTGATTTTCAAAAAGTTTTGAAAGCGCGGCGGGGAGGTTTTACTATTTATTTTATCCATACGGCGGTGCAGGGGGCGGAGGCGCCAACGGCTTTGGTGGCAGCGCTGGAAAAGGCAAATACCACTCCTGATGGCAGTGAATTAATAGTGATGGTGCGGGGTGGGGGCAGCTTGGAGGATCTGCAAGCCTTTAATGACGAGCGGGTGGTGCGGGCGGTGGCGGCGTCACGCCTGCCAACGGTGGTGGGAATCGGGCATGAGCGAGATGTTAGTTTAGCCGAGTTAGCGGCTGATCGGCGTGCTTCGACCCCGAGTAACGCGGCTGAGTTGATTACGCCGACACGGGAGGAGCTAAATTTTTCTATACGCCATTTTGAACAGCGTTTATCGACGGCAGTACATGAGCAACTACAAGGACAGCAGCGCCGCGTGCTGCAGGTCATGCAGGCGCTGCGACATCACTTTACGGCTACCGGGCAAAGCGTGCGAGCAGTTATTGTTCGCTTAGTTAGTTCCCGTCATCGTTTCCGGCAGCGAGTGACGGCCCAGCAGCAGCGCGTGGAAACGTTCGTGCGACTGTTACAGTCTTTTTCGCCGCAGACGGTGCTTAAACGGGGGTATAGTATCACCCGCCTACGCCAAGGCTCTGGCGGGCGTTCGCATCCGCTCCGGCGGGCGAGTGATGCGGTGGCGGGGGATGTTTTGACAACCCAGTTGGCAGAAGGGGAGGTTATATCGACCGTGGGTAAACACGTCACTAATCAGCTTGAACTTAAGCTCTAGGGTAACTAGGATATACAGATGGTTGCTAAAAAGGATTCGTTCAATTTTACCAAGGGCTACGAGGAGCTGGAGAAGATGGTGGCTGATTTTGAATCGCGGGAGCTGGATTTAGAGAAAGATTTGCCGCGCTTTGAGCGGGGGCTGGAATTAGCCGGCCGGTTGCAGAAGCGCTTGCAGCAGATTGAAAATAAAGTAGTTGAAATTGAAAAACGCTTTGCAACAAACGATGACCCCACTTCGCCCTGAAGGCTTCGCGGGGCAAGCGAAATCTCGACAGGACGCTTGGGAGTTGCTTAATCGCTACACCAAAAATAGAAACCTGGTGAAGCATGGGTTATGCGTGGAAGCGGCTATGCGGCATTATGCCAACCATTTTGGCGAGGACGCTGAATTGTGGGGTATGGCCGGGCTGCTGCATGATTTTGATTACGAACAATATCCTTCACTGGAAGATCATCCGTATAAAGGGCAAGAAATTTTGAAGCAGGAAGGTTTTCCGGATGCGGTGCGGGCGCTGATTATGGCCCATGCGCCGCATACGGGCACACCGCGGGCGTCGCGAGCTGACAAGGCAATTTTTGCCGTGGATGAACTAACTGGTTTTATTGTGGCCTGTGCGCTCGTTAAGCCAGATAAAAAGTTAAGCGAAGTTGCTGTGGCTTCCGTGAAGAAAAAGATGAAGCAAAAAGGTTTTGCGGCAGCGGTTAGCCGGGATGATATTACGCTTGGCGCCCAAGAACTTGGCCTAACGCTGGATGAACATATTCAGCATGTTTTAGCAGCATTACAGGGTATTGCTTCAGGGCTAGGGTTGTAAGATTTCTTTTGTAAGTTTACCGGGGCGGATAATTGTTAGTTTATCGCCGTCCAAACGAGCAATGGTAGTCGGGGGTTTGATTGGCAGGGGACCAGCGTCGATGATGGCGGCCAGGGAAAGGTCATACGTATTGTGGTTGTCGATAAGATACGGGAAAGCTTTTTCAATTTCATCTGGTGAATAGCAGGGTGGTTGGCCGGATTTATTGGCGCTGGTGGCGGTGAGGGGACCAGCAAATTCATCGGCTAATTCTTGCATCAGAGGATGATCGATGACGCGTAGTCCAACCCGATCATCTTGGGCAAGATGCTTGAGCGAAGGTTGGGGATGGACGAGTAGGGTAAGTGGCTGGTTTTGATTGGCTTCCAGTAATTTTTTTTCATTATCAGTCAGGTCGAAAAATTCATCCCATAGCTCCTCTTTTAAGAAAACGGTAAAGCTTTTGGCGGTGGGGCGGGCTTTAAGATTTCTAAGACGTTGCAGGGCGAAACCTTGCCGGGCGTCGGCCGCTAACCCATAGGCGGTGCCGGTGGGAAAGGCGACGAGGCGGCCTTGCCGTAGCGGTTCGATGGCCGGTTTGCTAGTGTTAACTCTAAGAGGTTTCATTATGAGAAAGAGTACCCTCTTTTTTGCCGCTTTGGCTATGGTGTTCGCCACTATGACCGGCTTGGTGTTGCGGCATGTTTTGCGACATGAGCCGATTAGCCCTACCGTTCAAGGAGCGACCGAGGTGGGCTCCCAGCCGACTAAGCCCTCAGAACCCGTGCTGGAGGCAGCGAGTGCAGTCGTCTGGAACACCGAGAAAGAAGAAATTGTCTGGCAACAAAAGGCGTTTGAACGTCGGCCGGCCGCCAGCCTGACTAAACTCATGACGGCTATGGTAGCGATCGACCAGGGCATTCCCTGGGAGCAATCAGCCACTATTAACCCTGATGAGTATGGTGTGGGTGGTAATTTGTTGCTCCACTCTGACGAGACGGTCACGATGCGAGATTTGTTTACCGCTTCGCTGCTAGGCTCAGCCAATAACGCCACGCGAGCGTATGTACGGACGCTGGGTGTATCAGAAGAGGAGTTTGTGCGCCGTATGAACCGTAAAGCAATTACGCTTGGCTTGGAACAAACTTACTTCACGGACGTAACGGGGTTGAAGGCAACCAATGTTTCGACTGCCTACGAGATAGCACGGTTAGCCGAAGTGGCATTTCGAGATTACCCCGACATTGCCCGGGCGACCGCCCAAGCTGAATACTCGTTTGCGGTTCAGGGCAGTGGTCGCGTGCACACCATAAAAAATACGAATCGACTGGTGACGGATCATTTACTGGCGGTGACCGGGAGTAAGACAGGTTATTTAGATGAAGCAAAATACTGTTTGGTCGTGCAGGGGAATGATACGTTGCAGCGCCTACTGGTAGTGGTGCTGGGTAGCTCAACTCAAGAAAGTAACGAGGCGCAAGTATATAAACTACTTGATTTGGCGCGCTAGGCTATCGATGGTGCCGGCCCCGGTAAAGAGGACGATGTCACCCGAGCGGATAGTAGCGTGCACGACGTCGGAGAGTTGCGGCAGCTCAGTTAGAAGCGTGGCTTGCAAACCTAATTGAGCCGCCCATTGTTCGATCGTGTTGTCCTTCTGTATTTGTTCGCGACCGAGCACGCCATAAATGGGTAACAGAATGACATGGTCGTTCGGTGCCAGATTTTTTTGGAAGACGCGCAAAAAATCGTTGGCGAAGGCGCGCGCGCGGTCGCCATGGTGGGGTTGAAACACAAGCACCAGCCGTTTATCGGGGTATCTTTCGTGGGCGCTGGCGAGTAGAGCGGCAACTTCAGCGGGGTGGTGAGCGTAATCGGAAAACGTTACAGCACCATTGATTTCTTTTAAGAATTCAAAGCGTCGCCAGGTGCCGGTAAAATTGGCGAGAGCGCGGCGCCCGGCGGCCATGATTTTTTTGGTCTCGCTGCTGGTCGCCAGCATGGCGCCAAGAGCGGCCATGGCGTTACTTATCATGTGCCGGCCCGGAACGGCCAGTGAGAAATCAGGATATGTTTCCCCTTGATATACAACACTGAAGTAATAGCGACCGTCTTTCATCAGCACGTTGGCCGCATGAAGATCGGCGGCTTGATTGGTTAGTGAATAACGAATGCTCTTTGGTGGCAGGTGCTTTGTCAGTTGCTCGGCGGCCGCTTGTTCGATGACCAGCGTACCATCTGGCACCACGCGACCAATAAAAATCTTAAACGCGTTTAGATAGTCGGCTGGCGTGGGAAAGACGTCGACATGATCGTGATCGAGCGACGTGATAACGCCAACGGTTGGCGTCAGGTGGTGGAAGTGATTGCGGTACTCGTCGGCCTCGACGATACACCAGGCACTTTTCCCGGCCTGGCCGGCCGGCCGGCCGGAGCGAAAGTTGCCGAGATTTTTTTCCGTGCGCCACTGTGGCACGCGCGTACCAATTATAACCGTAGGATCGAGCCCGGCGGCTTCGGCGATTAAACTGGCCATGGCGGTGGTACTGGATTTGCCGTGTGAGCCAGCAATGGCGATTGTTTTAAACGATCGGGTTAGTTCGCCAAGTGCCTCAGCATAAGAAAGTTGTGGGATGGTGTGCTGTTTGGCGGCAACGCGCAGTGGGTGAGTATCCGGCGCCGCATCAGTATAGATAAGGGTGGCAGTGTCGGGCGGTAGTTCAGTCGTCGGGCTGATAGCCACCGCCATGCCACTTTTTTTCAGAGCAGTGGTGATATCTGATGCAGTAGCGTCACTACCGGTGACACTAAGGCCGCTCACGTGCAACCACTGGGCGATGGCGGAAGTACCGATGCCACCGATACCCAGAATATAGACTGGGCTTTTAATCATCGGCCGATGCCGTGGTAGATAATGTCCTCTGCCCGGATGTCGGCGGGTGCCAGCGCGTTTTTGCCATCAATGATCAATTTGATGCCAGCTTTTTTTAGTTCGTCTGGGCTCAGTTTTTTTATGATATCGTCATGGTCAGTGGCCAACATTACGGCGGCGGCGCCGGTTATCGCTTCCTCAACCGAAGTGGCTGTTGATCTCTGAGGCACGTATGGGTCGAAGGTGCGCAAACGGTACCCATCTTTTTCAAGCAACTTTTTTATGGCGAGGGCGGGGCTGTTGCGCAGATCGTCAACGTTTTTCTTGTAGGCTAAGCCGAGGAGAGCAATGGTGATGTTAGTTGGCGGGATACCGGCCAGGCCGGCTTCGTGCAAGCCAAGATGGAGCAGTTCTACGGCGTAGGCGGGCATACTGTCATTAATATCGCGGGCCAGCTGCAGAAACTTGTGTTCATAGCCAACTTGGCGGGCGCGTTCAATCAGATAATAGGGGTCGACGCTAATACAGTGGCCGCCGACACCGTTACCGGGGTAGTGCGGCATAAAAGCAAAGGGTTTAGTAGCGGCACCTTTGATGACGTTGGTGATATCAATACCTAACCGAGCAAATGATTTGGCCATTTCGTTGACGTAGGCAATATTTATATCACGAAAAGTATTTTCCATGATTTTGACGGCTTCGGCTTCGGTAACCGAACCCATTTCCATAACGGGCGCTTCCAGAATATTGGCATAGAAGGCTTTGGCAAGCTTAACGCCTTCGGGGGAATAGCCGCCGATGACACGCGGAATATTGCGGACAGTCCACTTTGGATCCCCGGGATTAACTCGTTCCGGGCAATGGGCAACATGGAGTTGACCCAAGGCCACTCGTTCTGTAAGGATAGGCAGCACGATTTCGTCCATAACACCCGGATTAATAGTTGATTCGACAATTACCAGCTGCTTGCCCTGGAGGTATGGTTTAATGCTTTCCAAAGCACTGATTAGGGGCCGTAGATCGGGCATGTTGGTACTGGTCACGGGTGTGGGAACGGCAATGACAATCACCGCAGCGCTGGTGACGCACGTTGGGTCGGTGGTGGCAGTAATAGGATACTTTTTTAGGCCAGTGATGATTGCTTTGTCTTGTAGTGGCGACTGCCCCTGATTGATTTTTTCGACCTTAGTAGTGTTGGTGTCGAGACCAGTTACGTTATAGCCTTTTTCTTGGGCTAAGAGGGCCAAGGGTAAACCGACATAGCCGATACCGACCACGACCAGGTTTTGTTGACGCATGGGGCAAATCTAACAATAATAAACAGCATGAGCAAGCCGGTCACGATTTATTCCACCACGACATGCGTGTATTGCCGGGCCGCCAAAGATTTTTTTAAGCAACATGGAATTACCTACAGCGAAATTGATGTCGGTTCCGATGCGGCCAAGGCACGGGAGATGATTGAAAAATCCGGGCAAATGGGCGTGCCGGTGATTGTGGTGGGGGAAGGGGCAGATGAGCAGTTGATTGTCGGCTACGATAAGGCGCGCCTCACCCACTTGTTGTTGTGATGTACGACATCGTGATTGTCGGCTATGGACCGGCTGGTATTACGGCGGCTTTATATGCCGCTCGTAAAAAGCTGTCGGTGCTGCTTATTGGGCAGGCACCGGGTGGGGAAATTGCCACTTCGGGAGAAATCGAAAACTGGCCGGGCGACGGGCAGACGGATGGCTTACGCTTGAGCGATAAATTCGTCCAGCATTTGCAGCTGCATACTGATCAAGTGGCGGTTCAGCAAACGCTGGTGAAAAAAATCCGCCGGGCACCCGACAGTACGTTCATGGTGGAGACAGACGAAGGCACCGTACAAGGCAAAACGGTTATTTATGCGGCTGGCCGGCATCCGCGGCTTTTGCATGTCCCAGGAGAAATGGAATTTAAGAATAAGGGCGTGACCTATTGTGCAACTTGTGATGCCCCGCTTTTTGCCGGCAAAGCAGTGGCCGTCATTGGGGGTGGCAACACCGGTGCCGAGGCCGTTAGTATGTTGCAAAAGATTGCGGCCAAAATTTACTTGCTCCACCTTGAAGACACATTAAAAGCCGATGCGGTGCTGGTAAATAATTTTGAGCGTGATCCGAAGGTACAGATTATCTATCGGGCCGCAACCACGAAAATCGAGGGTAGTATGTTTGTTGAAAAGCTGCACTATAAAGATCTCAAAAGCAACGAAGAGAAAATCATTCCGGTCCAGGGCGTGTTTGTGACAATTGGAGCACTTCCGAATACTGAACCCGTAAAAGAGTTAGCGGAACTAGATGCCTTTGGTGCGATTAAGACGGATCGCTATGGCCGGACCTCAGTACCCGGTTTCTTTGCGGCTGGCGATGTGACCGATGTGCGCGATGCGCAGATTGTCGTGGCCGCCGGCCATGGCTGCTCGGCGGCACTGAGTGCGGGCGATTATCTCAGTCGACAGCCCACGTGAAGTTTCCAGCCTGGCCAACAATCGAACAGTATTTACCAAACTATCATTATGTCGTATTGTCGTTGTTCTTTTTTGGTGGGCTCGAACTGATCTTCTTTATTCATCGTTTTATTCTGTTGTTGACGGCCGGACTCATTATGATCGTCATTGCCGGCGTAGCCTTGCTTAAAGCGGAGGAGGGACTTCGTTGGCGAGTAGCTTCTTTTGTCCTCCCGGCCCTGGCGGTGAGCGGGGCGGTTAGTTTTTCACTTTTTTTGCCGGTGACGGCGCTGGTGCACCTTTTTATGGCATTGTCGGCTTTGTTACTTTATTTTTTACTGACATGGGGAGCGCGCGAAGCCTACCCGACATGGAATTGGACCTTGGCGACGGTTCTTTTCTTCCTGAATGTCGCCAGTAGCCTGGGGTGGCGTTATTACTTATATGTTCCGATTTTGGTACTGTTGATTTTGATTGCCCTCGTAAGCTGGTTGACCTTATGGCAAGGGTGGCGGCGTCTCACGGCGCCGACGGGGCAAGCGATGGCAGTGGCCGCGGGGGGAACACTGGTTCTGACAGAAGTCGCATGGGTGCTGCAGTTTTTGCCACTGCATTACTTAATTCAAGCCAGCATCCTGACTACCGGTTATTACCTTATTTTTAATCTAACCCGGATCAGTCTGCAGCGCCAGTTGCAGCAAAGAGACTTCTTTGAATATGGTATAGTGGGGGTGGTGGCTTTATTTATTGTGTTGCTTTTAGCCCGTTGGCGATGACCGCGAAAAAAGAACAAACAATTCGACTTTCGGTAACCACGCTTGGAATGGTAGTTGGTGGTGTGATTGTGGTGGGTATGGCGGGTGGATTTATGACTCAGTTTTTCTGGCCAACGGCGGCTCCGTTGAGTGACAAAACTGCGCCGGTGCTCACCACTGTGCAAGAGGTGACGATTTCCCCGTCGAAGGCGGCGGTCAAAGTGGTGGAGCAGGCACAGCGGTCAGTTTTATTATTAGGCGACGATGGCGCCGGCTTTGTTTTGACGAGTGATGGCTTGGTCGTATCGCCGACGGAGCTCAAAGTAGCAACACCGGTGGCCACTGATGAGCGGGGGCTGCAACTACCCCTGGAAGCAGTGGGACGCGATTCAGTCTATGGTCTGTTTTACTATCGCCTGAAAAACGCTGTTTTACCGCCGCTTGATATGCGCCGTGACGACCCGGGCGTGGCCGCCCGTTTTGTGGTGCTTAGTCGTTCGCGTAGTACTTTTCAACCACGGATTGCTGAGTACACGCTTCAGGAATACGTGCTGCCGCCGGACGGAGGGCCTAAAGGTTGGCATCGCTTGCAACGGGGGACGCCGGTCGGTAGTGGCGGAGTACTACCCGGCAGCCCGTTGTTAGATGAAGAAGGAACAGTGAGTGGGGTGGTGGTAGATGCGGCGCAGGGCTTCGCTCTGCCGGTGGCACAACTGAACGAGAGTTTGAATCGAGTAGTGGTTAATAAACGGGAACAGGACCCATTTGAGGAGCTGGGTATTGTGGTCCGGCCTGTGTTTGGTGTGCTTGTTCCAGAACGACCGGTTGCCCTTGGTTTACAGCTAACGGCGGTGCGGCCGCAGTCACCCGCCGGTACGGCGGGGCTAAGGGCAGGTGATGTGGTGACCGGGCTTAACCAAACGGCCTTTACCTGGGATACTAATCCGGCGGCGGCACTACGAGCGGCACCGCGACCACTCACTGTGATGGTGATTCGTAACCAAGCCGAGCAGACTCTAGCCGTCCCATGAACCTGTTGCGTCCCAAAATTATTTTGTCGATTGCCGGCGTCGTGCTGGTCTTCATTCTGGTATCACTGGCCCAGGAGCTTAATCGCCGCTGGCAGTATCAGCGGGAAGTGGAGCATTTGAAGCAGGAAGTGTATAAATCAGAGCAGCAATTGACGGCGCTGGCTAATCTAAATACCTACTTCAAGACCGAAGAGTATAAAGAGCGCTTGGCGCGGGAAAAATTAAATTATCGGGCGCCGGGGGAGAAAGTTATTTTGATTCCGCAGGACACGAGCCAACCCTCCCCGCCAGCTGGCGGGCCTTCGGCGGCTGAACAGGATCGTCCGTCAATTGCCCGGCGCTGGTGGAACGCTTTTTTTGATCCGGCCGGTAGTACATTATGAGGAGGATGAAAGCAATCGGGCTGATGCTCCTCTTAGTGTTAGTTATTCTGGCCGGTAGCTGGGTAACGCTATTACTGGCCGCTCATCCCGCGCAGCATCCGTTGGCAAATATTTTTCCGTGGCCGATCGTTTGTACCACGCGGGGATGTATTACCAGCCAAGCGTGGATACGGCAACAAGAGTTAGTAAAAGCATTTGTGGGAGCCGTTGGGCAGCCGGTGCCGGCACCCGAGGAGGCGCTGACGACATTGGTGCGCCAGCATCTGGTGAATAAATCTTTGGTGCAGGAAGTTGTGACACTGGAAGACGCTACGCGCTATCGGCGCGATGTGTTGCGCCTTAACCATGAAGCAGTGGCGCAAAAGTTGAGTACGCTGTCTTTGGAAGATTTTGATCGAGCGATTGTCCTGCCGTTTTTGAAGCAAGAGGCGCTGCGCCAACAATTGAAACTTGAGCCGAGTGACAATCTTTTTGTACACTTGAGCTCCCAGCGCTGGATTATCGTCTTACCGCGCAAACTAGCGTGGGACAAAGTAAACGCGGAAATTGTTAAGCGGGATTAGTACAATGGTAGTACACTAGCTTCCTCCGCCGAAAGCTAAAGCATTCAGGCGGACCCGCCGTAATGCCCAAGGGGCTTTAGGCGGGCAAGGTTCCTAAATTATGTTTTACACTTATATTCTAACTGGTCAGGATAACGAAAAGAGGGCGGCGGTATTTTATGTCGGTTCAACCAAAGATTTAAAAAATCGCATACGAGAACATCAATCGGGAGAAGTAAGAACGACGAAAAGACTCGAAAATATTAATCTTATATATTATGAAGCTTGCTTAAACAAGACTGATGCTAGAAAACGAGAATTGCAGTTGAAGACTGGTTTTGGAAGGGGTTATATAAAAAGAAGATTAGAGGGTTACTTTAAAAAATAAATGATACGCGGGTATGGTTCAGTGGCAGAACGCGACCTTCCCAAGGTTGAGATACGGGTTCGATTCCCGTTACCCCCTCCAATACAAAACAAGTCGGCTTTTTGAGAGCCAATTCGTGGGCGGCCGCAACGGCCGCCCATTGATTTTGC
>CAYJWZ010000022.1:0-3569 GCA_964374055.1 uncultured Candidatus Saccharibacteria bacterium
CTTATAATTGATTCTAGCCCTGCCTTTCTGAGAATGGAAGAGCATACTACACTCCTATCAGGTGATATACTTGGCGTATGGGAATAAAAAGGAAAATAATCCTAGCCTCTGCTTCAGCAAGTAGAAGAGAAATGCTGAGTCGGACTGGTATACGGTTTTCAGTTGAACCAAGTGACTATGAAGAAGATATGTCAGTAGATTTAGTGCCTCATGAGTTGGTCAAAACATTTTCTCAGGGTAAGGCAAAAGCAGTCGCGGTAAAACACGACGATGCCATTATTATTGGCGCTGACTCAGTAGCCGTTCTTGATGGCAAGGTTCTTGGAAAACCAAAAGATAAACCAGAGGCAGAGGCGATGTTACGAAGTCTTAATGGTCGTGATCATACCTTTCTTACTGGCTTTACAGTTATTGATTCTAAAGACGGAAGAGAAGTGACAAAAGTTGTTGAGAATACGGTAACTTTCAGACAACTTAGTGATGCTGATATCACTGCTTATCTTAATTCAGGGGAGCCTTTGGCTGGTCATGCGGCTGCCTATGCGGGTCAAGGTAGAGGCGCATTTCTTATTTCAAGTGTTGCCGGTGAATACACCAATACACTAGGATTGCCACTTGGTAGTTTAGCGACAGTAATGCTGGAGTTTGATATTAACTTACTTGAACAATAGAGTCCGTCCCTAAAGCCTTGCGCTTACCAAATAATTCTGGCTACACCAATTGAGATCATATGAAAATGAATCCCGTTGTCCACTTTGAAATGCCCGCCAAAGACCGGCAGCGCATGGGCAATTTTTATGCCAAAGCTTTTGGTTGGGAGATTCGGCACATGAACCCGCCCCCCGTCAATAAAAATCGCTGGTAGGCAAACCCCGTTTCCGCCGCTCGTCATTGCATCTCTTATGATGTAATGGCTTAATTGATACAGGTAGTTTTATATGGATACCGTACGTCGATTACAGCAGCTACTTTTTCGTTTATGGCGAGCGACTATGGCCCATTGGGGAATAGTGGCCGTCGTGGTCGTGGCGCTGGTCGCCAGACTAATATACCTACACTGGTTCAAGGCATTTCCGGAAGGAGACGTCTTTAACTTTATAAACCTTGCTCGAGCTTTGCCGAGTGGTAGCTATCCCATAACGGAAAAACGGCTGCCGTTCTATCCGTTGCTGATGCTGCTACTCAAACCTTTTTTCGACTGGGAAGTAGCCGGCATGCTTATAGCCATCAGTGCATCGGTTGGTGCTGTGATCTTGCTGTATGGCATCGGTCGCCAGCTCGGTTTTTCGAAAACAGCTTTGGCCGCAACCCTCCTGCTGTTTCAGGCCCAGCCATTTTATATGATTGCTTCCACCCGCCAGTATGCTGATACAACTGTCATTGCCTTAACGCTGGCTGGTCTCTTAATGCTGCTTACCGCCCGGACCTGGAAGGGAGCTGTGTTCACTGGCCTGCTGTTTGGTATGGCCGCCCTGACCCGTTACGAGGGACTGGCCGCCGCCCTCATTGCTTTACCGCTCTGGCTTATGCTGCCGCGCGGTTTGCCACGACGCCTTCCCATGCTGGCTATCGTGGCTTTTTGTATTACGCTGCTGCCGTATGCGGCGCTGGCAGTGGCTAATAACCGACCGCTTTTCGGCGCCGGCTACATTCTGGAAGCCCAAAAACCAGAGTATGGCGTCATGGATCTCTATGCCATTCGTGATAATGCTATTGCGATTTGGGAGCGTGTCGGATTGACCGGCTTTTGGCATATTCCCTATGCTATCTATGATCAGCTGCGCGATGATCCTATTACTATCACCCGAGGGGTTTTTGCGCCCTTGCTTACGTCAGCCTGGCGGATAACCTCACTTTTTGCGTCCATCGGTTTAGTTGCCCTCCTTTTCCGGCGGTGGAAAGAGTGGCTCTTCGTTACGGCCATCTATGCCGGAGTGACGGCCGCGCCGGCCTGGTATCAGCCCTATCCGCGCTTTGATACTTTTATTCTGCCGGCCGCCGCCATTTTTGCGGCCGGAGGCCTGACTGCTCTCCAGCAGTTTCTGGAACGCGGCACGTCCGGCAAAACCGGCCGTTACAACCGGGTAACTGCCGGCTTACTGCTTGTCTTTTTGGCCAGTGGAGTCTGGACGATGCAGGCCTTTGAAGAACTCCGCAGTCGCCAAACCAAGCATAACGGACGTAACTACGCCTACTACCTGGCTTTACGGGAAGCGCGCCAAAAGCCTGGTCCTATTGGTGTGGTGAGTGCTCCGGGGATAGTTCGCGCCTACTTTGGCGAAGAGAATTTTTATAATATGGAAGATGAATTAAAAAATGGTCCGGAAGCCGTCGTGAGAAACCTGCAGGAAAAGAAAGTTCAATATGTTGTCATCCCCGGCCACCAATCGAAAAAGTATGCCTTTCTTTTGGCCGACCCCCGCCTGCAAGTCGTTAAACAGTACGAGTGGCCGGAGATTAATCGCGAAATCGGCCGTGCCACCCTGCTGCAAGTCCGATAGTAGACAGGCGGCCAGTGTCTCATTTACTATTATCGAAATCTATGATGATGCCTCCGCTACCAGCCATCGAACAGAGTAAAGGGCGGCACGTACTGATTACCGGTGGCGGTGGCTACTTGGGAAGTATGTTAGTGCCAAAGTTACTCGAACAGGGGTACGAAGTAAGCGTGGTTGACCTTTTTACCTTTGGCGAAGACCCGCTGCGGCCGGTGGCCGACCATGCCCGCTTGCATATATACAAGTACGATATCCGCCGTTTGGATCATTTCTCGTCTTTGTTGCGCGACGTCGACATTGTCATTCACCTGGCCAGTATTTCTAACGATCCGACGGCTGATCTTGACCCGGACCTTACGATTAGTACCAACTATCTGGCGACGACCGCCCTGGCTCGCTGGGCCCGAGCCGAGGGTGTGCAGCAGTTCATTTTCAGTTCATCGTGCAGTGTCTATGGTGCTTCCAGTGGCCGTCTGCTCGATGAGTTTTCGCATACCGGACCGATAACCCTGTACGCCCTAACCAAACTGGCCAGTGAGCGGGATTTACTGGAGCTTTCCAGTAATGACTTTCGGGTTACCGTGCTGCGCTTTAGCACCCTTTTTGGTTTATCGCGTCGCATGCGGTTTGACCTGGCGGTCAACGCCATGGCCAGGCGCGGGATTGAGAAAAACAACATTAGTGTGAACGGCCGGGGTAATCAGTACCGGCCATTTGTCCATCTCCGCGACGCCATTGATGCCATGCAAGCCGTCTTACGAGCGGAACCAGCCGTCGTGCGCGGGCAGATTTTTAATGTGGGCGGCGATCAATTAAACTACACCATTCAAGGCTTGGCCGAAGAAGTGCAGGCTGCCTTTCAAAACATAACTATCGAACACGTTCCCGGCAATGCCGATGTCCGCTCCTATCGCGTGCGCTTCCGGAAAATAACCGAAGCACTGGGCTTTGTGCCCCAGCGCACTATCCGGGATGGCGTGAATGAAATCATTCAAGCCGTCCAGGAAAACGTCGTGCCGAACATCCGGGATGACCGGTACTACAATTTGGCTGTTATGAAGCAAACATACG
>CAYJWZ010000022.1:3579-4812 GCA_964374055.1 uncultured Candidatus Saccharibacteria bacterium
GGTACCGCCAAAGAGAGCCGGTGGTCGCCAGCTTCTTCACCAGCCCAAGCCGCCAAAGTATCAGTTAGATCAGTAAAAGATGAATAGTGCTGGCGGCGCACCGCCCGCCGGGCATCGGCCGAAAATTATTGCTGTCATCATGACATACAATTGTGCGCGACTACTGCCAAAGGCCTATAAACAAATTCCCCAACAGCTGGTTGATGAAGTGATTGTAACAGACGATGGGTCCAAGGATGCTATTGAGCCGGTGGCGGCGGAGTTAGGCATACAGCTGTATCGCCATGTCCCCAATCGGGGCTACGGGGGCAACCTCAAAGAGGGTCTGCGCCGTGCGCTGGAGCATGGAGCCGAGTATATAGTTGAGATTCATGGCGATGGACAGTTCCATCCGGATGCCCTGCGCTATGCGATGCCGTATATTGAAGACGGGCGTGATTTTATTATTGGCTCACGATTTCAGAATCCGCAGCGTGCCTTGGAGCTAGGCATGCCGCTGCTTCGCTTTATGGCCAATCGGGGATTGAGTTTTATTGATCGTCTTATCTTGCGGTTGCCGTTTACTGAATTCCATACCGGATTCCGGATTTACAGCCGGCAATTACTCAACATGGTGCCCTGGCAAAAAAATTCCGACGGCTATTTATTTAGTTTTCAGATTATTGCCCAGGCCGCCTATAGCCATGCCACGGTCGCCGAAGTGCCGGTTGAAGCCGATTATCGAGGAGACCATACCTCGCATAGTATCCGTGGCGCTTCTCTCTATGCCGTACAAACGTTTGGCGTGTTGTTTCAGTATCTGCTGGCTCATTGGCAAATCCGCCACTGCTCAATCTTTCCTCCCAGAAAAAGATGAATAAGCAGCGCCCACCGTGTCAGGGGTGTGGCGAAAAAGCAGTACGCCCAATGTTCAGCTTGGGAATGGTGCCGTCAGTGAATGCCTACTACCCGCCAGACAAAGTTTCCCGCGAGCGTCCGTATCTGCTCGATGTTGCCTGGTGTGCCAAGTGCAGTTTAGTTCAACTCGGCACGATTGTCCCGCCGGCCGAACTGTTCAATCAGTATCAACATCTTTCAGCCGCCTCCCGGTCTAACAGCCGCCATCTGCAAGAACTAGCCGATACGCTTAAACAGCGTCTCACGATTAACCAGAAGACAAAAATTCTTGATGTCGGTTCTAATGATGGCACACTGCTAGCGCAGTTCCGCCCGACGACCACGCAGGTACTAGGC
>CAYJWZ010000022.1:4822-12007 GCA_964374055.1 uncultured Candidatus Saccharibacteria bacterium
GTCGATCCCGCTGAAAATTTAGTGCCGTATGCGCGTGCCAAAGGAGTCAAACAGATCGCCGCTTTTTTAACCGAGAGTATGGCCCGCGATATTGTGACGGCGCACGGCGTCTATGACCTCGTCCTGGCCGTAAATGTGGTGGCGCATACGCCCGACGTGCGAACTCTTTTGCGGGCGATTCGTGCCGTGTTAGGGCCGCCGGGAACGTTTGTCATGGAAGCAGTCTATGTGTTTTCAACAATTCTGAAAGGCGAATTCGATACTATCTATCATGAACACGTCTATTGTTTTTCATTGACCGCTCTTGTGCCGCTGTTTGCCCAGGCCGGCCTGACCATCGTTGCGGTTGAAGAAATTCCAACGCAAGGAGGATCCGTGCGCGTCTACGCCCAACGTTCCGAACACCAGCCGGTGGTTACCCCGTCAGTACCGGCGCTCCTGGCTAGCGAAGAAGCGCAGGGCGTGTGGCTACCGGAAACCTATAATCGGGTAGGGCGGCAGGTTGAAGCGTTTAAGCGCCAGCTGCGGCAGAATGTAATTGGCTTGAAAAAAAAGCATGGCCGCGTCATCGGGCTGGGAGCACCGGCCCGGGGGGTAGTGATTTTAAATGCCTGCGGTATCGGCCCGGAGCTGCTGGAAGCCGTCGTCGACGATACACCGTTGAAGCAAGGGCGGTTAGTGCCGGGGGTACACATGCCCGTTATCAGCTGGAATGAGTTGTCTCGTCAGAATGTATCGGCCTTCCTGCTGCTTTCCTGGAATTATGAGCCGGAAATTCTGGCCAAGCTGCGACAACACGTGACAACGGGCAAGGTGTTGGTCCCTTTTCCAGCAATACGAACCATTGATCTGTGATTCAAGATGATACAATTTTAGTTACTGGCGGTGCGGGCATGATCGGTCGCGTTTGGCCCGGGGGGTTCAAACCAAGTCAGGCGGAACTTGATGTCCGTGCTGCTGTCCAGGTGGCGGCATATCTAAAAGAGAAGCCGCCCTCCGCTATTGTCCATTTGGCGGCCATTGATATCTATCAAGCCGAGGCTGATCCATTGTTGGCATTTGAGACCAATGTACTAGGAACCTATCACCTGGCTCGCGCCGCCCTGTCGGCTCGCGTGCCGTTAGTGTTTGTCTCCAGTGGCGCGGTGTTCAATGGCAGGCCGGATGCTATACATGATGAACAGAGCACGCCGCAGCCGTGTAATGTCTTTGGCTATACTAAGTACACCAGTGAAATTTTATTGCAGGAAATGAAAGGCGATTTTTTAATTATCCGCACCGGGTGGGTATTTGGCGGTAGCCAGGCCAATCATAAAAAATTTGTTGATATCGCTTTAACCAAAGCGGTGCGGGGAGAAACTATTGAGGCGGTGAATGACCGCTGGGGCTCCCCGACGTATGTTATTGATTTGGTAAATGAAATCAGACGACTTTTGAAAACCGGCCAGCGCGGTATCGTGCATGTAGTAAATGAGGGAAAAGCCAGTGCCTGCGATATCGCGGCCGCCATCATTACTACAGTACACAGTCAAAGCAACGTGCAGCAAAAACGACAAGCTGATTTTATGCCAAAGGGTCCACGACGAGGGATATCGGAAGCCCTGACTTCTCGACGTGTTACCTTGCGGCCCTGGACTGAAGCCTTGCACGAATATATTACTCATGTTAAAGCGCCATAACGTAGTTATAGGCAGTATCATTAGTAGTGCCATAATCATTCTGGCGATTGCCTGGTATGTCCCACTGACGACGCAAGAACACACCGCCGTTGCCCTAAAACATGCCACGGGCACGCTGTTACTCAAAGAGGGCGAAACAGTTCAGCAAAAATTTCAAGCTGACAACAGGTGGCAATCCGGTATTGTCCTCTATTCCACCGCGCCTTTCCTCGATGACCGGCAACTACAGGTTCGTATTCTTGATGAACATGGTTTGGAGCCTATCGCAACCCGACTCGCTGGCGCATTTTTCTCGTCAGTCTTTTTTTCGCGCTGATACCAACTTAACCTGATTTCTTCCCCTCTCCCCAAGTGGGGAGAGGGCAGGGTGAGGGGATATCTGGCAATTGCCACCCTCATCCTCACCTTCTCCCTATCCAGGGAGAAGGGAGAAGAGGAAGGGATTAGATTAAGTTGGTATGAGGCCACTAAAGTTGGCTGGGGAAGCCTATTTCATTGTTCCGTCCTTGGGTCCAAACCAGCCGTTGTTCCGGTGGAATCTGAAAACGATTCGCGCGTGCTGACAGCCGAGCCACCCGATGCCAATATCCAATTGCAAGACTGGTCACCGAACCACCTCACCGCCACGGTAGAAGCAAATACCGCGACGCGCGTCGTCCTGAATACCAATTACGTTGCCGGTTGGCAGGTGAATAACCGCCCAGTCGAAATAGTAAGTAACCGCCCAGCCGCGACTGTTCCCGCCGGCCGCTCGACCGTCCACTTCGCCTATCAGCCACCCGGCTTTCGCCTTGGTCTGGCCCTGACTATTCTGACGTTACTGCTAACTGCGTTCTTGGCCTTAAAACCCAAACCGGCGCGCGAGGACGTCAACCAATGATTCTTCCAATTCATCATCCTCCGGTAAAAACTCAATCAGCACATCGCGGATCGCCACCGGGTCCATCTCGCCAATTTCCAGGTGTAAGTGTGGTGCTAAAGTACGCTTACTGCGAAAAATAACTGTTTTGCTCACGCCCGGCTGGTAAATAATGTTAAAGGCGGTTAGATCGCGATAGTGATAGAGCAGGTTATTAACCGCCACCCCATCCACCATCAAGCGATAACGAATTGCTTCTGGCTTCCGTTGCGTGAAGAAGTAGAGCACCGCTCCGCCCAACCCCAAGGCAATCGCCGCTGTAAAATTGCCCGTCAGTGCCATGCCTACTACCAGCAGCGTAGTAACGCTGGCCAGTGCTACATACCACCACACTGACTTGGGCCGATCGGAGCGATCAGTCGCATACCATTCCAGCAGCGTAGCGGCGGCCTCCACATCGTCATCAATTTTTCGCAAATCCTGTTCTTCGCGCATTTCCCGCGTTTCATGCTGCCAGCGCTCCTCTTCGGCCGGCGAACGCTTCTGCTGGACGCGCGGGGCCACCTCTCTTGTTCGTAACATAGAAAAATGGTACCACAACTATTGTCGCACTCGTAGCCCTGCCCGCCGTAGCCTTGGCGTAGGCGGGTCAGTGGATACACTAAGAGATCCTGTACACTTAAGTAAACGCAAACATGCACTCGTAGCTCAGTGGATAGAGCATCAGCTTGCGGAGCTGAGGGTCGCAGGTTCGAGTCCTGCCGAGTGCACTGCCGGAGAGGTCGCATAGTGGCCTAGTGCACGTGCTTGGAGAGCACGAGTGCCGCAAGGCACCGGGAGTTCGAATCTCCCCCTCTCCGCCCTTGCCGTCGTAGCTTTAGCTTACGGTGGCCTTCGCCTCACAAAAGTTCCATACAAGCGAGACTAAGGTAGGCTTTTGGTTATCTCTTTAAACGCGCTATGATACTATTATGCACATTGTTATTAAAACCGTTCTGTATGTCGTCCTAGGAATAATACTTATGGGAAGTATTGCGCTAGGTGGTATTGTAGCTTACATAAAAACAAAAAACTCTATATTTCTTGCCCATCCAACTTATCTACCTTCACAAATAAACGACCGTTCTCTAGATGCGGTTGGACCGGGTGATCTAAACCCCATAATAGATTTCAAGGAATATTTTTATAATTGTAAAAACGAATCAAGTCTCGGGTTAATGATAAATCAATATCGAGTCAAAAAACCCCTTCTTGCAAACAAGGATATTTTAGATCCTCACAGAGGGTATCCACTCAATAGCGGCACCTACTTTCATCCACCCCAGGGAACAACAAATATTAAAGTTAACCCTGAAGATTTTACTTTAATAAATTCTCAGCAAGTTAATCACAACAACAAAACTTATCTTTTTAAAGAATATTCTTCTTCCAAAATACCCGAGACAGTGTTTGAATTGTTGTGGCAAGATAACCGGGTTGGGGTTTTGGTTGAAACAACCAGTAGCTGTTTATCTAAAGCTATATCTTTAGAGGAACTTACGAAAATTGTTGATTCAATGCACTAAAGAGGCACTGGCTCTAAAATTGGCAAACGCCATTGTTCCATTGTGGTCTTCCAGTAAGTTCTAATAGCATCCAATATCTTCCGCACCTATTCCCGCACCACGGTTACGCCCCAGATTCGGACATCTTCCGGCAACGCGGTTGGCGGCGGTGCCACATACAAGCGTTTGACCAGAGTATCGCAAAATGCTAGCCTAGTGCTCAGTTCGCGTTCTTTCCACTTTTCGTAAGGAGACCACACATGAGTGCGCGGTGGGATATTCTCTATGAAGAGCCAGCCACGGGGCGCACGCTGGAGGGGCAGTCGCTTCTCGAAGAATATGATCTCCGGTACGTCTCGCTGCTGGCACCAGCACTCGAGTGGTTTCTAACTGCCATTCAAGCAGTCCGCTCGAGTATTGCGGACGGCCTCCGGGCCAAACTCGCGATTGGACGGCTCTGCGTATACCGTCGGCTGCGTGTCCAGCACGCAGCTCGCTCTGGCGCCGCTGCTTGGACGGAAGAGATTCGAGGCGTCGTCGTGCCAGAGCTGCGGACAACCTTCTTCACCCGTCGAGGACAGAGGAATTTGAAGGTTCTCTATGAGGAGACCGCTCACGGTTATGTGCACCCTGTCTCTGATTCGGACGATCCTGGGTGCACCCACTTCGAGCGGTACAAGTGCCACCTCGTAATCTATGATGGCTTGGGCAAATCTACCTTCTTTGGTCGTCTTAGTGCGAGGGGGCAGAGAGAAGTTAACCGACTCCAGAGTTTTCTCGTTCCCCGTTGTCGTGTGCAAGACCCCAGTTTAACTGACCCTTGCTCTTGTACGCTTTAAGAGTTCATGAAAGGAGTGCTTTATGATTGAGCTTCCCGAGATTCCGGCCGAGGCCATCGCCGTCGTTCCGTCCACTATCGCGACGACGTTCCAGATCCTTCCTGTCGCCGGTGATTTCGCCGAGATCACCATTCTCCCGGCGGTGCCCTTGACCGCAACCCAACTGGAGAACCTTCGGCTCATGATGGGACGGACGGCCATCATTGTCGCTGAGCCGGAACGCTACCCGGATCTCCATCGGCACATCGATGCCCTCCTGTGCCACTACTATCCACCGGAGCGGGCACCGATGCTCATGCATGTCTAAACGCCGTGTCTCTCTGCGCCAACAGCCTCCAGTGCTCGGAGGCTGTTTTTTCATTACCCTCGCGCCACGATTACACCCCCAATATGTTATAATAACACCATGAATACCGGCGATTTTGTAAGGAAAAGAAAGTATTTGTTCTGGTCAACAAAAAATTACGATGGCCTCTCAAACGAAGCCGTGGTTGAGGGTATTTTGAATTACGGCGATATGAACGATGTCCGAGAGCTGATTTCCCTTCTCGGTATGCAAGAAGTTGCCAGAATCTTCCGTGAAAACACCAACCGCGCGAGGATCAATTACGACCCGAAAATAGTCAATTATTTCTCGCTATTTTTTAATAAATATGCATAAGGAAATTCTTTCACCTGAACAATTCGCTCTTTTGAAGATTGTTAAATTATTTTCTGGCGATTTCGGTTTGGTTGGCGGTACGGCTATCGCCTTACATCTCGGACATCGAGTTGCCAAAATCGACACTATTTTACGGGACGAAACCGGACAATTTACGCTCGTGATAAATGGCGTAAGATTTACCTTTTTCCAGTTTCCTTACAAGATTAATTTTTCAGAATCGTTTGGCGACATCGTAAAACTACCCGATATTCTCACCCTCGCCGCCATGAAAGCGTTCGCGCTTGGCCGGCGCGCTAAATGGAAAGATTATGTTGATTTGTACTTCATTATGAAAGCGAACCACCCGGTCTCCGCGATAACGGCCAAAGGTGTGGAAATTTTTGGCAACGAATTCAATGAGAAAATTTTTAGGACGCAACTCGCCTATTTTGAAGACATTGATTATTCCGAAAAGATTATCTACAAAGACGGCTTTTTAACCGACGACGAAATAATCAAAAAAGCGCTGGTGGAGTTCAGTTTAGAAAGATAGCGTCAATTGATAGTAAAAACCGCCGCTACCCCCGCGCCACGGTGACGCCCCAGATTTGGATATTTTCAGGTAATGCAGCCGCCGCCGCGTTTAAACTGGCGCCAGTGGTTGTTACATCATCTACTAATAACGCCAACTTTTTACTTCGGGGTAATGGTTTAGTCAGCCGAAAGGCTCCGTACATATTTTTTAGTCGCATGCCGGACGGCAGTTTAGTTTGCGTCAGCGTGGCTCGTTGTCGTTCTAGTCCTGCCGCCACTGGAATGTTCGTATAACGACTGATCGCTTCTGCCAACAAAGCGCTTTGATTAAAACCACGCTCTCGTTCCCGCCGCCGGTGCAACGGCAGGGGAATAAGCACCGCCTGCTGTTGCAGCTGTGCCCACGGCGCTATCAGTTTAAGCTGGGGCACCAGTAATTCTGCCAAAGCCACCGACGTTTCTCGCACCCCTTTGAATTTCAACCAGTGCACCCCGCGCCGTAAGCTGACATTGCTATACGCCCCAGCGCTGACCACGCCCGTCAGACGTGTTTCCAGGCGGCAGGCAATGCATGTCGTACCCCGGCGATTTATGGCTTCGCACACAATACAGGCTTGCTCAACATAACTTAACTGCCGCCGGCAACGAGCGCACAGCCACGTCATCTCCCGGCTGCAGCCAATACAGCGCGGTGGTGCGACGAGATTAAGAAGCTTTTTTAACAACCGTCGTGACGGTAATTTTACCCCCGGCTTTCCGAGCCTGGAAAACATTACCCGCCGACACCTCTTCGGCAATCACTGATTGCGCAATGGGGTCTTCCAGCAGTTCCTGAATAATCTGCCGAATCGGCCGGGCGCCCTTGTTTTCCGTAAAGGCCCGCTGGGCAATATCCGCTCGCACCCCTTTCGAAACTTCCAAACTAATATGCTTACCACCAAGCCGCTTTTGTAAATCAGCAATGTTAAGATCCACAATTTTTTCGAGCTCTGGTAGGCCCAGCGGTGAAAAGACGATCACCTGATCAATCCGGCCCAACAGCTCCGGGGCCATCCGATCTTTCAGTTCACCCAGCACCGTTTGCTTT
>CAYJWZ010000023.1:0-11962 GCA_964374055.1 uncultured Candidatus Saccharibacteria bacterium
TGCTTTTGTTTTAATAAGTAGCCTGCCGCACCAGGCGCTAGCCTTTTCCGAACAAACTAGCCTATCGGATAACCCGCTTGTCTTTGAACGCGATACCGAGCTCTCTGATGCCGGTCTTTTAGCCTCTTCTGAAATCCCACTCGTTACCGGCCCAATCACCGCCGGCCGGAAAATTCGCCTTTTGGCCACCGCCTATTCTTCTACGGTCGGCCAAACCGACGCCAGCCCCTTCCGCACCGCTTCCGGCACGACCGTCCACGCTGGTACTCTAGCCGCTAACTTCCTGCCCTTTGGCGCCGTCGTGCAAATTAATGGCCAGAAATACACCGTCGAGGACCATTTAAACGAACGCTATAACGGTCGGGCGATTGTTGATATCTGGTTCCCTAGCCAGGCCGAATCCTTCGCCTTTGGCGTCCGCGTTGTTGAACTGGAAATCGTTTTCTTGCCATAAAAAACGTCCATGGGTATACTCCTCATTACCCCTATCTATGGACGTCCTCAAGGAATTCAACCAGCAGCAGACCAAAAATATTGAACGGCCTTCCCTCAAGGCCGGTGATGTCGTGCGCGTGGAAACAAAAGTGACCGAAGGCAGCAAAACCCGCCTCCAGATATTTGAAGGTACCGTCCTGGCCATGCGGGGAAGCGGCCCGTCCAAGAGCTTCACCGTCCGCCGCCTCACCGGGGGTTTTGGTGTCGAACGCATCTTTCCCTTATACAGCCCGGTTATTACGGCCATTAATATTGTCCGCCGCCAGAAAGTCCGCCGCGCCAAATTAACCTATCTCCGGGCCAGCGCCCGCCGCCGGGTGAAAGACGACGTCAAAGCCGTCCAGCGCCATTTGAAAGAAGAGCTGGACAAGAAACGCTTAGCTGAAGAAAAGTCTCGCCGCGCCGCCCAGGAGGCGAGCCTCGCCCAAAGGCGGGCCGCCAAAGAAAAAGAAGACTTGGAACGTGCCGCCAAGCGCGCCGACTTGGCCGCCGAAGCTTCAGCGAAGGAGGCAGCCGAAGCTCCCAAAGAAGAAGCGAAAACGGAATAACGGACCTCTATACTACCTCGCCGCCAGGCCTGTTTTCTGCTACTAAAGATATACGGCGCAGTGGCGAAGTAGCAACGCATCGGTCTGCAAAACCGACATTCATGGGTGCAAATCCCATCTGCGCCTCTTAAAATAAAATAACGCCCGGGTGGAGTAATGGTAGCCTCGCAACACTTAAAATGTTGTGGCCAAAAGCCGTGTGGGTTCGAGTCCCGCCCCGGGCACCAGTAAGCTATACTATCTCTATGCCCTTCAAAGATTTCATTAACTTCATCCGCGAGCGGGGAGTGGTCAATTGCCCCCGAACCTTATTTTCAGTACGCTAAACACCATGAAAAAGATCTATAACTATACGGTCTATTTCGAACCCCAGCCGAAGGGTAGTTTTAATGTGCTAGTACCGGCCATTCCGGAAATTTGCACCTTTGGTAAAACCCTCGTTGAAGCCCGCGAGATGGCCGCCGAAGCTATTCGGTGCTACCTGGAAAGCGCCTTAGTAAATGGCGAAGAAATTCCCTGCGATAGTGAGCCAACCAGAGAACGTCTGGCCGTAACAATCTAAGTCCGATGGCACCGGCGCTGCCTGTCATCACTGCCAAAAAATGCCTCAAAAGTATTCTTCGACAAGCCGGACTCACAACAAAGGAATTTCTGGAGTTGCTATGAAAAAATCCTACCCCGGGCACTCTTCGACAAGCTCAGAGTAAACAAAAAAGCCGCGTTCCAAAGGATAGAACGCGGTTGTAGGTGATCAAACAGTTCACCTCGGCTCGAGTGTCCCATCCTTCTGGACTAGGTAATCACGCGGCGAAAGATCATGTTGCCCCCGGCACTGGAAACCCAATAGTCCCGCCAAAGCGTTACGTTGGAGCATCTTCCGATCTCGCTCAGTCTTGACGGCAGGCTGGAAATCAGGGCTCATGGCCCGATCTCGCTGTACATCCATACCGCTGCCTCCCCCGGTCAAACCATGCGCTGCCTCAAACACGGCTCGATCAAGACGATCAATCTCCTGATCAAACTCAACCAGGAGCGTTCCCAACACCGTTATCCGATCGCGAGCATCCATAGCAAACCTCCTAAAAGGTACGTGTCCAGATGCTTACTTCCTATAAGCAAACACCATGACTTATTACTAATCTTGAAAAACACTCCGGTCAAGGCCTAACATCTGTACGCTATACTATCTCTATGCCCTTCAAAGATTTCATTAACTTCATCCGCGAGCGGGGAGTGGTCGGCTTGGCCGTCGGCTTTATGTTAGGTGGCGCTGTCTCTAAGCTCGTGGCCGCTCTCGTCAACGATATTATTAACCCTTTAGTTGGCCTTATGCTGCCCGGCAGCCAGAACTTGGCTGACAAAAGCATCCAAGTCAGATCAGCAACCATTATGTGGGGCGATTTTGTTAAAATCACTATCGATTTTCTGGTGGTGGCTCTGGTTGTCTACTTTGGCCTGCGCCTATTGCGGATTGGGCGGACAGATCGAAAGAGTTAAGGCTAAGCGCCTCACTGGCCAGCAGCGCCTCTTCTAGCCGTTTCCGTGGTATCCGAAATGATCTAGTCAGCTTCGGCTGGTCCGGTAGCACCCGTAAGCGGACGATTTCCACTGTCTCTTCACCCCACTTTTCCCATAACTCCACGCCCCTATCCCGCGTTTCTTTGGGAAAGACGTCTAGTAGCCGATCATCTCGCTCTACGCGGCCAAAACCCCTCTCCTCAAGTGAGGAGAGGGCCGAGGGTGAGGTGTTAAGCATTTCTCAAACCCCTCAAAACGTCGGCAAAGTCTTCCGGCAACGGCGCAATGAACGTTTTGACCGCACCGCTGGGCAGCTTCACCGTTAATTTTTCGGCGTGCAGTAGTTGCCGCTTTGTTCCAGCCGGTAGTCGCTTATGTCGAATCGTGTATAAAGCGTCACCGACCACTGGAAACCCCAGCCAATGTAAGTGAGCACGTATTTGGTGCATTCGGCCGGTCAGCGGCCATACCCTAAGCAAAGAAAAATCGCCCAGCTTTTCTTCCAACTGCCACTCGGTTATTGCATCTTTACCTGTATCAACCACCGCTCGTCGCATCGGGTTACGTTTGCTCCGGGCTATATCCCGCGTAATCCGTCCTTTTTTCTCACCGAGAACGCCAAATACCAGAGCTAAATACTCTTTCTTTGGCCGCCGTTCTTTGAATTGTTTAAGCAAATACTGCAGCGCCTCTGGTGTCTTCGCCAGTACCACCACGCCGCTCGTTTCTTTATCCAGTCGGTGAACAATTCCTGGTCTCACCGAGGAACTAGGCTCGCCCGCCGTAGCCCCGCCAGCTGGCGGGGCGAAGGGGGAGCCGTCATAATGCTTCAAAAACCACGTGGCCACCGTTGGCTCACCAGTCAAGGAATACATAATCACTCCGGCTGGCTTATTAATAACCACCACTTCACGATCTTCATATAGTGTTGGAATAGTTAAAGTGGCTGCCTTGCCCCCCATAGCCTCGGCGGAGAGGGGTCGGTCGATAGCCAAGGAAGCTAAGCGAAGGCTCACCGTATCACCCTCGCGCACCGCTTTCTTACCCGGCCCCACTACACCGTTCACTGTAACCTGCCCGGCTTTAATTGCTTTTTGGATAGCCGCCCGTGAAAAGCCCGGCAGTTTGGCCACACAGAATAAATCCAGCCGCTGACCCGCCGCTTGACTGGTAACCACAAATTGTTGTTCCATAGCTGGTTATACTTTATTGTTATCCCAGTGAAAAAAGCAACTAAACGGATTCTGTGGGGCGTCCTTACCCTAGTGATTATTGGCTTAATTGTCTTGGCTACGTGGGCCTTGCGAGCACCCAGCGAAGAAATTCGCACCGCTTTCGTCGAAACCCGCCGAGTCGCCCAAGAAGTCACCGTCACTGGCCGCGTTGCCCCTAAACAAGAGGCCAAACTAGCCTTTGAGCTCACCGGTGCCGTCGCTAATATTCTAGTGAAAGCCGGCGATACCGTCACCCCCGGCCAAGCGCTACTCCGCCTCGACCCCCAAAGCGTTACCCTAGAATTGGCCAAGGCCACCGCTGATACCCTCAGCGCTCAGGACGAAGCCTATAAAAGCTGGCAAAAAACCGAGACCGACTGGAAAAACACCAAAGCTGAAAACGATGCCACCCTGGCCCGTTACCGACAGGCTGTCCGCGATGCCAAATCCAGTCTCGACCAGGCCAAGGAAGTCTGGCTGCAATATCAGCGGGAAAATGGCGACGATGCCCTGCTCACCAAAACGGCTTACGGCACCTATTTAACTGTGCAAACTACGTACAATGCCGCCCAAGAAACGCTCAGCGTCACTGAAAAAAGCGCCACGAAAGCTACCAGCACGGCCCGGGCAGCCGCTGATATCGCTAAAGCTCAATACACCATTGGCTTGTCTTCCCTTGAAGCCACCCGGGAATTAGCCGCTGTCAAAGCCGCCAAGAGTGTACTCAAAGCGCCGTTTGCCGGCGTGGTCACCACTCTTGATGCTGAAATTGGCCAGCTCGTCACGGCCGGTACCACTGTTATCACCGTTGCCACCATCGACCAGCTTGAAATACAAGCCAATGTCCCCGAAACCGATGCCTTAAAACTAAAAGCAGATCTCGTCGCCAAAATGACGCTTGATGCTCTGCTCGGCCAACCAACCCTCGAAGGCCGCCTGCTCACGATCGCCCCGGCCGCCACCGTACTCGAAGGTGTGCCGACGTACGAGATAACTATCAGTATCCCCACGACCGATACGAATTTAAAACCCGGCTTAACCGCCGATATCACTATTGAAACCGCCGCGCGCGATAACGTGGTGGCCGTGCCTCGCCGCGCCGTTATCAACCGCGACGGTCAGCTAGTAGTGCGCATTCAGGAAACTAACAAAACCATTCGTGAGCAAACGGTGACCGTGGGCTTACTCGGCTCCGACGGCTTTATTGAAATCGTGAGTGGGTTAACGGCCGGCCAGACGGTGTTGCTCAATGCCCCTCGTTGATATAAAAAATATCAGCAAGACGTTTACGGAAGAAGCGGCTACCGCCACCGTCGCCTTGCGCGATGTCACCATGACCATCAATCAAGGCGAATTCGTCGCTATCAAAGGCCAATCCGGCTCCGGTAAATCCACCCTGCTCCATATTCTTGGGCTTCTCTCCCGTCCCACGAGCGGCCAGTATATTTTTGATGGTCAGCCAACGAGTGAGTTGAGCGATGCCGAACTGGCGCACCGGCGCAATGCCACGATTGGCTTCGTCTTCCAGGCTTTTCACTTGCTGCCCCGGGCCACAGTGCTCGACAACGTCCTCCTGCCGCTAGCCTATTCCACCCTCCTGCCCGGTGAACACCGCTCAAGCGCCTTAGCCGCGCTGGAACAAGTGGAATTAAGCCACCGCTTGCAACATGTCTCCTCACAGCTTTCCGGGGGAGAGAAGCAACGGGTGGCCATTGCCCGCGCCCTCGTCAATCAGCCCAAACTGGTCTTTGCCGATGAACCAACTGGTAACCTCGATTCCAAGACCGGCCAAGGCGTCTTAGAACTCTTTGACGCCCTGCATAAACAAGGTAAAACGATTATTATTATCACCCACGAAACGGTTACCGCCAGCTACGCGCAACGTCTCGTGACACTGCAGGATGGCCAAATTATCAACGATGAACCTTCTCACCACGCTTAAGCTCGCTCCGGCCACGCTGCGGACAAATCTCGGCCGCTCACTGCTCACCATGCTCGGCATCATCATCGGCGTGGCCGCTGTGGCCTTAGTCGTTACCCTCGGCCAAAGTGCCCGCGGCTTCATCCTCGATCAGTTTGAGGGTATTGGCGCCAACACCGTCATTGTCCGCCCCGGCCGCCAACCGAGCGGTCCTACTGGCTTTGCCGAGACCCTGCTTACCAAATCACTGAAAGATCGTGAAGTCGCCGCTTTGCGCCAAAAAGATCGCGTTCCCGGCGTCACCGCCATCTACCCGGCCGTCTTCGTCACCGGCGCCGTCAGCTTCGAGGAGCGAATTTACCGCCCCACCACCTTTGGCTGGTCAGCCGCCGCGCTAACCGAAATCTTCGGCATTGATGCCGCCGAAGGTGAGCTGTTCACCGAAGACGATATTCGCGATATGACCAAAGTGGCCGTCATCGGCGCCAAGGTAAAAGAAGAACTGTTTGGTGATTCCACTGCCGTTGGCCAGTTCATCACCGTTGGCCCCCAAAAACTCCGCGTCGTCGGCGTCTTAGCCAAACAGGGCCAGGTGTCACTCTTCAATGTCGATGAAGTCGTCCTCATTCCCACTTCCACCGCCCAGAAGTTAATACGCGGCATTAACCACTACGATGAATTATTTATCAAAACCGAATCGGCCGCCGACGTTGATGCTGTGGCCGCCGACATCAAAACCACCTTACGCGAGCTGCATAATATCACCAACCCGGACAAAGATGATTTCTTTGTCACCACCCAAGCGCAAGCCGTTGGCATTATCTCAACCGTCACTCTGGCCCTTACCGTTTTCTTGGGAGCCATTGCCGCGATTGCCTTAGTTGTCGGTGGTGTTGGAATTATGAACATCATGTTAGTCTCGGTCACCGAGCGCACCGGAGAAATCGGCTTACGCAAAGCCGTTGGCGCTACCAATCGCGATATCTTGCAGCAGTTTTTGACGGAAGCGGTTGTCCTTACCGTCAGTGGGGGAATCATCGGCACCATCATTGCCATTAGCGTCGCCATCTTCGTGACGCTGGTCGTCCGCAATCGCTTTAATCTCGATTGGCCGTTTACCTTCCCGTGGTTCGCCATCCTCCTTGGCGTCAGCGTTTCCACCGCCATTGGCCTCATCTTCGGCATTTTCCCGGCTCGCCGGGCTGCTCACCAGGACCCCATCGAAGCCCTGCGGTATGAATAAAACTTGCACTAGTCTTATATGTACGCTATAATGTACATATGAATATTGACCCCAAACGGACTGTTTCTATTACCGAAGCCCGCAAACGCATCTTTGCTATTGCTAAAGACGTCCAGAAACCTGGGCGACGATATACCTTAACCGAGAAAGGGAAACCAAAAATTATTATCATGTCGGCTGAAGAATACGACGCCTGGCAAGAAACGTTGGAAACAATGCGTGACTTTCCCAATCTCAAGGACGACACTGCTCAGGCCGAAAAAGACTATCGCACTGGCCGACTCATAAGCTTGGAAGATCTCTTAAAGGAGTTGGGATACACCAAAAAACAACTTTTGGCTAGCAAACATGTACGCACTTTACGTCACTCCCCGCGCTCGAAAAGGACTCGCAAAAGTTGAAGCGCACTATCAGAAGAAAATTGCCACTGCTCTTCTCTTTATTCGACAGGATCCTTACAGCGGCAAGAAATTAACTGGAGAGTTCAAAGGACATTGCACCGTCCGTGTGTGGCCGTATCGTATTGTTTACGCGATTAAGACCAAAGATCAAGTTGTCATTATTATCGCCATCGGCCACCGGCAGGGAATATACAAATAAATCATTTCCGCACTACCAGCATTGTTTTCTCAACTGTCGTAATCGGTACGTGGTAGCCAGTTGAATAATCACGAATAGCGTTGAATAAAACATCCTCGTTATACCGATAATCCTTCCCGCTCTGCGTCCCGGCTTCATTAGTAATAAATTGTTTCTTGGCCGGGTCATAGCCTTTAATTAAAACCATATGTCGCTCCGGTCCCGGGGGAGTAAAATACGGGTTCCCCATAGCCCGCCCGTTCATCGGTGTAATCACCAGCCCTCCCGCCATCAGCGCCTGTTGAATGTGGGTCACTGTAATATCTCGTTTTAGTTCAATGTTGTCGTAGCCAGAATAATCCCGTAGCAACTTCGCTGTATCAGCTATCGAACCGTCACGATATTCCCCATACTGCTGTTTCTGCCAGTCAACCAGCGCAATAATCTCACTACTAACCTCGGCCGGTGTTCCAAACACTTCGCCCCGCACCCACTTCATCGCCATTAAAATCGCTGCTTCTTCACAGGCATCCTGAAACCGCCCATCACTCCATTGATTCAGCGGCGCCTGGGCCGTAAACGGTACATCTTGCAATACAAATTTGAGCGGCGGAAACAAAGTGGGGAGGGGAGAGAACGAAGGTAGTTGGGTAACCTGAGAAATAAGATCAACTGGCCTGCCTGTCCGGTAGGCCGGCTGAATTGGCGCCCGCACCGGCCGGCCAAGCAACAAAACACCGAGTGCGGCCAAGGCCGTAACCAAGGTCGCACTCAGCCAAATCGGCTGTCTTTTCATAGGGGGTTCACTATACTACTAGATATGCCAAAAAGCATCCTGATTGCCATCATTGTCGTGGTAATTGTACTGGCCGTTGTCTATGTCGTCTGGCCCAACCGTTCCGTCGCACCCACCAGCTCTTCGCCAGCCAGCGAAACAACCAGCGGGGTGACTCTCCCGAGTACCCCGGCCGGTACCCGCCTCCTCAAAGCCAAGGATATCCCTGGGGTCGCCGCTCCTTTCACCTTTTCCGTCACCATACCCACTACTTGGCAGGCCGAAGCCGTACCGGCCATCGAGGCTATTAATATCTACGACCCACAAGCCAGTGGCGTCACTAATCTGGAAAAATCACAAATCTTCATTCGCCATTTTTCCGGCAATGAATTCCTGACACTCAATACGGTCACTATCCATAATCGTGAAGAAACGACTGTCAACGACCGCCCGGCCGTTCAGTACGATATCGAAAAGAAAGCCAGTGCCGCCACCTTTCCTCATCAACCCATCTGGCGTAACCAGCGTCATATCGTCACCGATGTTCGGGTTGCCGACACTAATCCCTCCGCTTTTTACGTTATCGCCAAAAATCCGACGCTCGATCAGCCAAGCTACGATAAGTTTCTAGCCAACTTTCAGGTTATTGCCCCCGTCCGCACCACGACGTTAGTCGAACCCGTCGCCGGTTTCAAAAATCGCATTACCAAAAAGCCCTTTGGCCTATATATTGATCCGAACAACTCTCCTGTCCAGCCGGAAAAGTTTACTGGCTACCACACCGGCGTTGATGTTGAGTATGGCGAGATCAAAGAAGAAGTTCCCGTGCATGCCATTGCTGCCGGAAAAATTATCGATGCATCTACTGCTCAAGGTTATGGGGGAGTAGTCGCCATCCAACATGAAATCAACGGCCAACCAGTCGTGGCCATCTACGGCCACCTTGACCCGGCCTCTACGCCAGCCGCCGGGAAAGAAGTAAAAGCCGGTGACACTGTTGGCCGCTTAGGCGACGGCTTCACCCCCGAAACCGACGGCGAACGTAAACACCTCCACTTCGGCCTCTACAAAGGCACTACGCTCAACATCCGCGGCTACGTCCAAAACCAAAGCGAACTCTCGGCCTGGATAGACCCGGTGTCTATTTTCTAAGAGTGCGCGTAGTAGGGATCGAACCTACGACCTCTTCCATGTCAAGGAAGCGCTCTAACCACTGAGCTACACGCGCCCAACTACGCTCTGTCGTATCGCCAGAGCTATGCTGGGCAAGCAATACATTGATGATGCACTACTTGTCCCGCGAAGCCCAAGCCATTTGCGAGGGCGAAGTGGGAAGCTACACGCGCTTGACCGCCATAGCCTTGGCGAAGGCTGGCCGACGAAAGCAACTATAGCCAAATTGTATTTCTGGTGCAATAAATAAAGACACAGGTTTACCTGGCATAGCCAGGCCCGTAGCTCAGTGGCAGAGCGCGACACTTATAATGTCGTGGTCGCAGGTTCGATCCCTGCCGGGCCTACCGCTGCCCGCGGATAAACGTTGATTTATATTTCTCCGGCTGAAATGGGTGCAAGCGCACCACTCGCACCGCCTGCTTCCCCAGTAGCGTCAACTGCCGCCGTACTTCCACTTCCGCCGGTTCCTGATCATACCCCAAAGCAATAACATCAAACTCCAGCTCTCGTAACATATCGTACTGATGCGCCGTCGGCTGGCCAAGCATAGCCTCATCCACACTATCTACCGCCGCCACGGCCGCCAGCCGTGTCTCCTCGCCCTGATGCGGCTCATACCTCTTAGATGCCCGAATCGAACTATCCCGCGCCACCACCACGGTTAGGTGGTCACCCAACGCCTTGGCCTGTCGAAAAAAATCCCGATGCCCGGCGTGCAAAGGGTCAAACGCGCCAAAAACTAGAACCCGAATCATAAATCCACCCTAGCACAAGGTTGCGAGCTATCTGTAATACCACTAAGCTGCTAGATATGGCTCCTGACCAGGCCGCCGCCGCCAAACGATGGACTGAAGGCAGTCAGGACGCCTTTGAAACGGCTGAACAGTTATTTAAAAGCAAAAAATACCAGCATGCCTTATTCTTTTGTCACTTAGCCACAGAGAAAGCCCTGAAAGCACGGTTTATTGCCACCCAGAATAAGTTACCCCCTTATACGCATGACTTACCCTTATTAGCTGAACGACAAGGTCTGAAGCTAACTGATAACCAAAGCAAAACGCTTGATCAGATTAATACGTTCAACATCGCCGGCCGGTATCACGAGGAAAAACTAGCCTTGTACGAAAAAGCGACCGCGGAATATGCACAACGCTGGATAGAAAACACAAAAGAAATACTTACGAGTATTCTCCATGAAAGATAATATTGAAAAATTACTGCAGCAGTACGCCAAACGGCTACAAGAAGCCCAACTACCCATTGAGCGCATGTTTTTGTTCGGCTCCTTTGCCCGCGGCACGCCGCACGAATGGAGCGATATCGATGTTGGGGTGATAAGCAAACCCTTTGGCACAGATCTTATTGATGAAATGGTCAAGCTTCGTCAATTAGCGCATGACATTGACCCTGCTATTAGTCCCATTCCGGTCCGCCCCGAAGACTTGAAGGATCGCTTTAGCGTGATAGGTGACGCCATTCGTCGCGAGGGCAAAGAAATAGCACTATAACTCGGATTTGAAGTCGGCGAAGGGGGTGGGGGTCTTTCCCGGGTTACTGGTTACAAGTTACTAGCCCCTTGCTTTTTGTTAAGCCATTTTCTGACCATTTTTAGTATAAAATAGGCTCTATTAAGCCAAATACACAAATACCACGGTAAAATGACCATTGACAGAAGATTTTATCTATGCTAGTATGGCGCTTGTAAGTAACGCCTGCCCCGTGGCGAAGCTTTACGGGGACTGCACCTTCGACCAACAACATAAGCAAGCTCTTTGAGGAGAGAGCCAGCACCACCCCAACAGCGGTTAGAGGATATATTTTCTCCCAAAGACGTATATCACCTGACCGCTGTTATGTTTTACAGCCGCCCAGAGACCCAACTTTGAGCAGCTGACGGAGAGCAGCTTAACAACTGAATTACCGAGGCACGCCAGGCGAAGTTCGGGGATACACCCGGAACATTAGAGTTTGGCGCGCGGTCTCGACGGGGAATCCGAATTTACCATTCATCCCCCTCTCCCTGCATAGGGAGAGGGATAGGGTGCAGCGCCGGCCGTAGCTTTAGCGAAGGCTGGAGGTGAAATTCGGTTCCCATCTCCGGCGGCCAGTGTCTATATGGTGCTGTTCGCTGGAGATGGGAAGACGATGTGTCAACCCACAGATCACCAACCTTTTTCCCGGAAGGAAAAAGCTATGAGCGAATCTGACAGCTGGGCCGGGTTTTTCTACCGGTATAACGCCGGCCAGGTGCTAATGGAGGCACTGCTCTTCGTGGTGCTCCTTCTCGTATTGAGCGCGGTGGTTGCTTGGTTTATCAACGACTGAGAGCCACCCTTTAGACCCCAAGTCCAACTTTCCAGTTGGGCGCTAGGGGAACTTCCAAGTCAGTTCTTTTCTTCCCCCTACCGCGCGGGCCACCAAGGATTAAGCCCCCTTCTAACCGGTAGGCCACCCAACGAGCCAAGACTGATCAAGTGCAAATACGGCACCGAT
>CAYJWZ010000024.1:0-10345 GCA_964374055.1 uncultured Candidatus Saccharibacteria bacterium
TATTTTCCTAAAAGATAGAAACAGTAATGCCAGAGCAATACCTTGAATGAGGTGATAGAGAGCGTTGTAGTTGAAATACACAGGATGAAGATTGATCTGAAGATACTGTGCGGCGGCGGCAAGAAATGACAATACAAGACCCGCAAGCAACCACAACCAAATTTGATTTTTGGTGGTGGCTAATTTCCATATAGAAATTACGGTAAGGAAAATCATTGGCGGTGCATAGAAAAGGATGATCATTTTGAATTGGTAGCTCACGAAAAATAATACATAAGCAACGAGGAGTAGGTAGGCAACGGTAAAAGGCACTGTAATTTTAAGCAGCTTCTTACCTCCCAGTATGTAGGAGTCTATAAGCCAGACTATCGCGGCTGGAAGACTGACTAACACCGGGTGTCAGAGATCGGTTAAAGCGTTCACTCAAAGAGCAGGGGCAGTGGCACCTGACCGAATTGGTGGTGCGCTATTAGGATTTTTGTTTTCCCCTCTCCTTACCAGGGAGAGGGTCGGGGTGCCGCGCCGGCCGAAGCCTTGGCGAAGGCTGGAGGTGCGTCAACGCTCTAGAGTATGTATTCAGCAATACGTTCTAAAACGCCATTCAAGTTATCCATAACTTCTTTATTCGTAAAACGAATTACGGTTACGCCGATTGATTCTAGATACACCGTTCGCTCCTGATCGTATTTTTGGGCGTCGGCAGTGAAGTGAGTATCACCATCAATCTCAATGGCTAATTTCCTATCAGGACAATAGAAATCAACAACATAGGGACCAACACTATATTGGCGACGGAACTTTGGTCCGTTTAAACGCCGGTCACGTAGTTGAAACCAGACTATATCTTCAGGAGTAGTTTTATTCTGCCGTAACTGTCGTCGTTTCAAACGATCACTCCCACGATTAAAGATGAGTGTCATGTAATTATAGTGTATACCGTTGACTAACCTCACCCTGCCCTCTCCTTGGTAAGGAGAGGGATAACTTATTCAATCGTGATGGTGGCCGGGGTGGAGTCGGTGGTGTTGCCGGTTTTGTCGTAGGCGACGGCGTAGACGGTATAGGTACCGGGGCCGGGGGAGTCGGCCCATAGGGCTTCGTAGCGATTAGCGGCGGTGGCCGTTGTTTGGGTGATGCGGGCAATGCGGCGGGTGTTGCTTTGATCATTTTTACGATAGAGGACATCAACAAAATCAATACCGGAAGGATCGGTCGCGGTGACTTTAATAGTTTGCGGAAAATTTGGCGCCGTAAAAGCAGCGCCATTTTTTGGCGTGAGTAAGCTAACCTGAGGGCTTGATTCATCGGGATTAATAATGAAGGTACGGTGGGCCCGGCCGACTAAGTTATTTTCGGTAATGGCTGATACGACAAGTGTTTTTCGGCCGGAGAGATTGGGAGGAAAGGAGAAGGCAGCTTCAAAAGGACCTTCGGGGCCGCGGCGGCCGATATCCTGGCCGTCGAGCTGGAAGCGGACTTCTTTAAGAGGGCGCGGAGAGTCAACCTCAACTCGAACCGTGACGGGGCTGTTTTTTAAGATGGTGGTAGTGGGTTCGGTGATTTTCACTTTGGGAAGCTCTTCATTACTTTCCACGCCGCAGATGGGTACGGGAAGTGAATTTACATACAGCGTTTCGGCCGGGTTGGTGGCCATTTCGGTGTTGTGTTTATCGCGCCAGGCGGCGATGCCGGCTTCCCAGCGAGCAAATTGCGGGTCACGCTGGGGATCGGCCGGGGCGTCGCCCAAGGGATTGGTTCGTTGCACATAATACAAAAGGCTATGGAGCTCTTTAATGGTGCGGGGCTCACCGATGTCGATCGGACATTCCAGGGGGTAGGCGGTGTTGGTGGTGGCCTCCCACTTCACTTTTAGTTCGGGTAACTCGCCGCGCAAAATGGCGTGCGGGATATTTCGGGGGGGTTGGGGCGAGGTGAACTGTTCAATGGGAGTGCCGGTTAAGGCCCGGCGCATAAATTCATTCCAGATGGGGGCAGCGGAGCGGACACCCGGTTCGCCTTTCATGGGGCGGTTGTCGTTGTTGCCGACCCAGACGCCAGTTGCCAGTGAAGGGGTGTAGCCGACCGTCCAGCCATCACGAAATTCCTGGGTGGTACCGGTTTTGGCGGCGGCTGGGCGACTACCTAATTGGAGTGGACTGCCGGCGCCGAAAACACTTGCCCGAGCGGCGTTGTCAGATAGGACGCTGGTTACCTGGCGGGCAATCTGGGGAGAGAGCACCGGCTGAGCGGCTGGGGGGTCGACGGTGTTATCGAGGACAATCTGCTGATTACTCTTGACTTTTAGTAAGGCGCGATGGGGGTGGCGAATACCATCACTGGCAAACACACCATAGGCCGAGGTTTCATCAAGTAAACGCACCTCGCCGCCACCCAACACCAGGGAGAGGCCGTAGCGATCGGGATCATTGAGTGATTCCATGCCGAGTTTTTGCGCCAGGTCAGTGGTATTTTTGATGCCGGCTAAGTAGAGTGTCTCGACGGCCGGGATATTTAGTGAATTAGCCAGCGCGGTACGCATGCTGACTGGGCCGCGGGTTTTAAGGTCAAAGTTTTTCGGGATATACCCTTGGCCAAAGTCAATTTCGGCATCAACCAGTATTGTTTCGGGAGTGAAGCCGCGTTCCCAGGCGGCGGCATAGACGATTGGTTTGATTGAAGAGCCGGGTGAGCGGTGGCGGATGGCGACGTTCACATTGCCATCAATTTCTTCTTTGAAGTAATCAACCGAGCCGGCCATGGCCAGAATATCGCCGGTTTTCGGGTCGAGAGCGACCAGAGCGGCGTTGGAAGCGCCAAGGCGGTTCAGTGATGGCTCATGTTTTTTCAATACTTCTTCGGCGATGGTTTGCAGCTTGGCGTCAAGGGTGGTGGTAACGGATAGTCCGCCTTGCTCAACAACGCGTTCGCCAAATTCGGCATCAAGCTGCTCTTTAACATAGAAAACAAAATGCGGAGCTTTAATTGATTCGCGGCGGGGTTGAAACTCGAGCGGCTCTTTTTTGGCGGCGGCGGCCTGTTCGGCGCTAATCATTTTTAACTCGGCCATGCGGCCCACTATGTACTCTTGGCGCAGTTTCAGGTCTTCTACGCGGGAGCCATAGGGAGAATAATAGGTGGGAGCTTTGGGAAGCGCGGCCAGAGTAGCCGCCTGGTGCAGGGTGAGGTCACTGGCGGACTTGCCAAAGAACGTCTGAGCGGCGGCTTCCACGCCGTAGGCTTGGCTGCCGTAGGGAATATCATTCAAGTACATTTCGAGAATCTGGTCTTTACTGAAGCGTTGTTCCAATTCCAGGGCGAGCACGGCTTCTTTTACTTTGCGGCGGAGTGTTCGTTCAGGCGTCAGGATAGAATTTTTGATAAGCTGTTGGGTAATGGTTGAGCCACCTTGGGCCCGACGACCGGTGAGCGGTTTTAAAATAATACCGCGGGCAATACCAAGAAAATCGAGGCCATGATGTTCATAAAACTGATCATCTTCAGCGGCCAGGGTGGCCTGGCGAATGAAGGGTGATATTCTGTCGAGAGGAATCGTGGTGCGGTGAACGTCGCCGATTTCGTAGAGCAGGTTCTGGCCGGTGCGATCAAAGATTTTAGTGGATTGGGCGACGCGTCGGGCATCTATGTTTTGGGGGTTGGGCAGATCCCGGCTCCACCATAAGACGGTGATGCCAGCAAACAGGAAAAGGCCACCACCGCCAATTAATAGCCAGTATAACGGCCGTCGTCCCCGAAAACGTCGCAACAACCGATGGGTCCAGGACGGGTACCTTGAAAAGCGACGGGTAGCCATACCTTTACTGGCTTACTCCTAAACGCTTACTCGGGTCGACGAGGAAGCCTTTGAGGTCGCGGCGGCCGATAATCATGTCGTAGTTCATGTGGGCGCGGTCAGCCAAGGAGGCTTTCGTTTTTATGAGCCGCCCGTGGAGTTTAAGGGTGAGCTCGACGACCGGCCGGGTATCTTGGCCTAAAGCGCCGCGTACTTGACTGGTATCGATCACTGGCTCATGGAGGTTCCAGTGCTGGGCCAAGGAACTATCGAGGGTGGTGCGCCAAGCGCCGGTGTCGACTTTGGCGAGCAGGAGGTGGGCCTCGCCATTGCTGGCAAAGACAGTCACTTGTTCTTCACTACCCAAGACAGCTCGGCCGGAGATATCTTCAATTTCCTGAGCAACGTCGCTGCCAAACAGCTGTTGAGCCAGCTTCACGGCCTTTTCGGGGCGTGTACTAGTTAAACCTTCAATGCGTCGCAGGCGGGAGCGTAAGGGAGCCAGGTTGGCTAGTTGAATGTCGAGGCCCGGGCGAGCATTAATTTCCAGGACGACCGGGCCATCATCACGGTCGAGGGCGATATCCACGCCGGCAAAAGTCAGATCAATAGCGCGGGCGGCGCGGACAGCTGTTAAGAGCACTTCTTCCCAGTGGGGCAGTTTTATACCCGAGAGACTTAAGCGTTTGCCGGGGATAAATTCGATGGGATGTCCGTTAAGAATAGCGCTGGTGGTGAGGCCTTGGGTGAGATCGATTCCGACGCCGATGCCGCCAGTGTGTAAGTTAGCCCGACCGTCTGATTGTTCAGTGGGGAGACGGAGCATGGCCATTACCGGGAATTGGTTATAGACCAGGACCCGGATATCAGGCACGCCTTTGACGCTGTAGGGCTTGAGATCAGGGTGATTGCGGACACGTTGCTCGAAAAGAGCCGTGTCGGGGATGTTACTCCGTGAAAAATTACCGTCCAGGATGTTTAAGACATGGTCCTTAAGTTCGGGGATGAAAACTTCGGTTTTATTGGCTTTCACCCAGTTACCTTTCCGGTTACGGCCGAAAATGACAATAATACCACCGCCACCCGAGGAAGAATTTGGTTTCAAAACGAAAGAGGCCGGCAGCTTGGTCCAGCGGAAATGCTTGAGTTCAGCATGACTGTTGATGGCGGTTAAGAGACGGGGAGTGGGTACGCCGGCTTTTTGCAGGAGACGCTTGGTCGCCTGCTTGTTATTGGCCAAGCGAATCGCCTGTCGCACATTGGCGCCGGCGGTGTATTGTAAGGCGCGAGCGTTGAGGCTTAACACATCAAGCGCCATAGCGCAACAAATAGCGGAAGCGGATGTATTCAGTGAGCCGTAGCCCGGACCAGCGGCCGAGTAGAATATTTATTGGGATCGTGAGCAGCACCACTTCAGGGTAGGACAGGAGGAAAATCCGGAATAATTGCCAACTGACGATGTAGTAGCCGGCAATACTAAGGGTCAAAGTCCACATGGTAATAGAAAAAGCGGCTTTGGCACCGGATTTAAACTGGACGGCGATGAATTCCTCGGCCACGGTCATTAAAACGAGAGCCGGGAAGACCGAGAAGGACAAGACATGCGTTGGGTCAAAGGCGACACCCAACCCTAAGAGCAGGAGCATACCAATACTGACACTGGTTAAGACGAGGGCCATGCGGGGAAGATACAGCAGGCGAAAGCGGCGTAGGCCCAGACGGGTGAGCGTGCCGGACAGGAGCACAACGGCCAAAACAATCAGTCCGTAGCGCAAGCCCATGACGAAAAAGCTTAAGGTAGTCATGGTAGGTGTTACTAAGCCAAAGGCTTTCAGACCAATCACTTGGCGAGCAAAGGCCAGGATGGTGGCAATCACCGGCAGCATTAAGATCAGAATGAGATTGCTGGTAGGCACGCCGCGGTTAATCAGAGCGCTTAGCCCAAAGGATAAAAAGTTGGTGGGGCCGACATCGTGGACGGAGCGGGCGCTGAAGGGGCCGAGGAGGCGATGGCCAATCGGTGAGGTGAAAATGGCGTCGCGGGCGGCTTCGGGGGACGGAGCGGCCAGTAATAACTCTAAAGCTGGTGGGCGGGTGAGTAACACGTAGGCGGGTTGCAATTGGTCGAAGACGGTTTGGGCAGTGGGCGCTAACACCCCTAACGGTTCTTCGGAGACAATGACAATACCTTTTTTGTTAAAAGCCAAGTCGGCCACGGTCGTATTTTTTGATTGTTGCAGCGCCTGGGCAAATTCGGACAGAACGTTCACGCCGGTGCTGCCAGCGGCCCAGGCAACAATCAGTTCAGCCCGAGCGACGTCGGCGGTAGCGTTGGATAGCTGTTGGACCAGGTCAGCCTGGACAGCTGTTTCGGAGCCCTGGGTGTTGGCATGCAGTACGAGCAGTAAGAGGCCGGCTTCAGCGGCGCGTTGGGCGCGGACGGCCAGATCATCACTCGAGGTGGTGGTGTCAGCCAGAATAATGGACAGTCGATTAAAGACTTGAACGGTGGCGGTGTCTTCGGCAGTTCCTTTATCAGTGGCGAGACGCCCGCGCACTGTATAGATGCCGGGCTTTTGCCAGGCATGGGTGACGGCTTCGCCAGTGGTGCGGACCCCGTCACCAAAGTCCCAGACTATTTCTTCGACTGTCGTATCGGGGGGGAGAGCAAGCGTGCTGGTCAGGGTTACTTGTTTCTGGGTACTAGTTCGCCGGTCAGGACCAGTGTCGAGGGCGACACCTCCAGAGGAGTTATTCTGGGCATATAAGGGGAGAGGCAGGGTGGTCGCGACTGAAGCGGCCACGGCGGCCACGGCGGTGAAAAGACGCATAGGTAGTGAAGTTCTCTTAAGGCGAAGTATACCTTTAGAGGTGATCAGCGCAACAGAGGGCGGCGGCCAGGGCGTCAGCGGCGTCATCGGGTTGGGGTACGGCAGTTAATTTAAGTCGTTTGGTGACAATCGTTTGAACTTGATGTTTGGTGGCGTGCCCGGCGCCAATGAGGCGGGATTTAATTTGGGGTGGTGTTAAGCTGGTGACTGGAATGTGGTGGGAGCGAAGAATATAGAGGAGCGTGCCGCGGGCGTGGGCGGTTGACATGGCAGTCTTGCGGTTGGCGCCGAAAAAAATGTCTTCAATAACGGCCTGATTAGGGTGATATTTTTTGATTATTTTTTCTAGATCCTGGCCGAGGTTAAGGAGGCGGTCAGCTAGCTGATCACTTCTCGGGGTGGTGAGGCAGCCGCATTGCACGAACCAATGTGCTTGCTGGGTATTGATGACACCAAAACCAGTTCGAGCAATACCCGGGTCAAGGCCAAGAATGATCATAGGCAGCGGTCGGTGGTGGAGAAGGCGGGGCGTTTGGTATTTTTCAGGTATACATGGTCACCAGTCACTGAGCTGTTCTTTAAGCAGGTAACAGCTGGTGTAGCATACTCGATGGTTGTGTGGCGGAGGTCGCCGTGGCCGCCGGCGCTAACCACGAGGCCATTCCATAGTTGGTTAGCTTCGTGTTGTTCGTTAGTAGAAAAAATAACCGGTGCGGCGGCGGTGCCTTGGGTGATGAGGGTACCATCAATTATTAGGGTGGCAAATTCTGCCGCATAGATTTTTGTGCCGGGGGCAAGTGTAAGAGTAGCGCCCGGCGCTATTCGGGTTGTGCCAGTAAGAATAAGGGGTGAAGCGTCACCGGAGATTGTTCGAGTCGTGCTAATGGCGGGTGGCAGGTAGGTGCCGGTGGTGTTAAGGGGGGTGTGGCGATCGATCACTGGGGTGAGATGGGGTAAGAACAAGCGTTGTTGCAGCACTTCTGGCTCAGCCTGTTGCAGCCAAAAAAGGGCCGGGGTGATCACTAGTACGAGAGACAGCCAGATGGCAGGCTTCACGCTCCTAGTATATACTGAGGAGTCGTATGGCTGTCACGGAATCCCAAACGTCGGTTATGACGCCCGCGGTGACTGAGGAAGAACGCGCCCTGGAAATTTCGCTGCGACCACGCAGTTTGGCGGAGTTTGTGGGGCAGGTGCAGTTAAAACAGTCGCTCGGTGTGTTCATGCAGGCGGCCAAGCAGCGGGGGGACTCGCTTGAGCATGTGTTATTGGCTGGGCCACCGGGGTTGGGAAAGACTAGTTTGGCGCATATTATTGCCCGGGAGTTGGGAACGAATCTGAAAGTAACCACCGGGCCGGCTTTGAGTAAGGTGGCCGACTTAGCGGGAATTCTGACTAGTTTGCAGCCGGGGGACGTGTTGTTTATTGATGAAATTCATCGTCTGCAGCGAACCGTAGAAGAAGTGCTCTACCCGGCGATGGAAGATTTTGCCTTGGATTTAGTGGTTGGCCAAGGGCCGGGGGCGCGGACACTGCGGCTGGATTTGCCGCCGTTTACGCTGGTGGGGGCGACGACGCGGGTAGGGATGTTAGGCTCACCGCTGCGCGATCGGTTTGGCATGACCTATCGGTTATCGTTTTATGAGTTAAAAGACATGGCGGAAATTCTGGCGCGCAACGCAGCGCTTCTTCAGTTAACGATTGCTGCTTCTTCTTTGCAGATAATTGCCGGACGGTCGCGGGCGACGCCGCGGGTGGGAAATCGGCTGTTAAAACGAGTGCGTGATTATGCCCAAGTGCATCGCCAAGAAACCGTAACTGATGGGGTGGTGGAAGCGACCTTGGAATTATTAGGCGTCGATGAATTGGGTTTAGAGGTAACGGATCGGAAAGTGTTGGTGGCGATGACCGAGCATTTTGAAGGTGGGCCGGTTGGCTTACAAACGCTGGCGGCGGTGACGGCGGAGGAAGAGCATACTTTAGAAGAAGTGGTTGAACCGTTTTTATTGCAACGCGGGTTAATCCAACGCACCCCGCGGGGACGAGTGGTTACCGAAGCGGGCCGGCGGCATTTAGGAAAACTGGAAGAACAAGGGAAAATACTGTAACCCCACTTCGCCCCGCCAGCTGGCGGGGCTTCGCGGGGTTGTCTCGCTGCGCGAGACAAAAAATCCCCCGCCTAAGCGTGAGCGGGGGCGGTTGGTTAGATGGGACGCTCTTTTATGAGCGTCACTTTGTTGCCTTCGAAAATCACTGTTGTCATGAAGTGGCGCATCATGAGAATCCCACGGCCACTTGCTCTTTCAAGGTTCTCAGGGGCGAGAGGGTCGGGTACGTTTTCGGGATCGAAGCCGGGACCCTCGTCGGTGATTTCGAAGGAGCATTTGTCGGGTGCAATCAAGAACAAGACGCGGACGGTTTTGGCTGGGTCTTCCTTGTTGCCATGCCTCAGGGCGTTGACTAGCCCTTCGTCCAGGCCGGAATGGACTGCATAGCTATCTTTCTCTTCCCAACCCTGTGATTGGAGTTCAGCCAGGCAGACGGTGAGGAAGTTATTTTTATCGGCATGGGTACGGAACTCGGCTTTTTGGGGTTCCATGGTGCTTCTCCGTGGGTGGGGGAATGAGTTTTTACAACGTACAACACGTTGTGGATAATGTCCTTATACTCTGTTTGACAAAATTTGTCAACGTGCTACGTTTTTCATTACAACAAACATTAAACACAAACATATGAGTAATCGAATACATGGCGGGGTTCGCTGGGGAATATTTTTTAGCAGTGCCACAATGGCGCTGTTTTTAGTTCTCAAGACGACTCAAGCAGTTTCAGCACCAACCATCGTCATTAACGAAATCATGTGGGATGAGACGGAGTATGTGGAGCTCAAAAATACGAGCAGCGCGGCGGTGTCATTAACCGGTTGGTCCTTGGCACGGCAGCGACCGGGGGAAGAGCGGAAAACTATTGTCACGTTTGGTAGCAGTGATGCGGTTGGGGCAAGCTCATATTGGTTGCTGGAAAAAAGTGAAGCAGCCACGACGGTAACGGCGGACAAACTCGTTTCCGGCCTGACCCTGTTAAATAGCGGTGAGCAGTTGATATTACTGGATGCAAACGGAAAGGTGGTTGATACGGCTAATCCAATCGGCGCCTGGGTAGCAGGGGAAAATACCAGTGTGGGCGTGGCTATGGAGCGTAACAGTACCCTAGGGGACGGAACGCTGGCGGCGAGTTGGCATACCGCTACGGGCAGTGTTGGGGGTCGGTCAGGTACGCCGCGGGTAGCTAATTCCGAGCCACCAGTGAATACGGCGCCGGAAGCGGTGGCGGGAGTGGACGTCGCGACGAGTACGGGTGTGAACGTGGCGTTTTCAGGAGAGGACTCAACGGATACGGAAGGCGATAAACTGACTTTTAGTTGGGATTTTGGTGACGGGAGTTCGGGTATGGGTGAGGAGGTAACCCATGCCTACACAGCGGCGGGTAGTTATACGGTTACGTTGACGGTTAGTGATGGTAAGCTCAGTGATACGGGTGCACTCGTTGTTACCGTAACAGCGCCGACGTATTCGGAGGCGCTGGTTATTAATGAATTTTTGCCGAATCCGGTGGGGCCGGACACGCTGGCCGAGTTTATTGAATTGTTTAATACTGGTTCGGAAAGCGTGGATCTGGCGGGGTGGAAACTGGATGACGCCGATGGCGGTAGCGCCGCTTATAC
>CAYJWZ010000024.1:10355-11543 GCA_964374055.1 uncultured Candidatus Saccharibacteria bacterium
CTATATATCTTACAGTCGTAGCGAGACGAAACTGGCGTTGTATAACGAAGGGGACATGGTGCGCCTGCTAGCGCCGAATGGAGTGGTAAAAGCCTCGACTGCTTTTGGAAAATCAGGTGAAGGACAGTCATTTAACTGGGTTGATGGTAATTACATCGTAAGCACCACAGCGACGCCCGGGCAGCCAAACGTGATTACGGTGGTGGCCGAAGCAGAAGAAGGTGCCAGTTCCACCTCCGCTAACCCCACTTCGCCCCGCCAGCTGGCGGGGCTACGCGGGGCAAGAGCTACGGCGGAGCGAGTGGCTGGAACCACGATTAAGAGTGTGAGTTTAAGTGAAGTTCGGGAAGAGGAGAAAGATAGTTGGGTGAGTGTTGAAGGAGTGGTGAGTGCACCGCCGGGGGTGCTGGGCGAACAAGTGATCTATTTGGCGGGTTCGGGAATTCAAGTGTATTTCTCAAAAGGCAGTTGGCCAAAACTGGAACTGGGCAGTCGGGTGAAGTTAACGGCGCAAGTGGGGACAGCCTACGGCGAAACGCGGCTTAAATTAGCTGATTCGAAAGATCTTATTGTTATGAAGGTTGAGGTACCACCTGCGCCGCACATCGTCGAAACAGGTGAAATCGACGAAGACAAGGAGGGGTGGCTTGTTACCGTGGCTGGAGAAGTGGTGGAAACCGACGGTGACACCTTTTATGTGGATGATGGCAGTGGTGAAGTGAAAATTTTTATTAAAGAAACTACCGGGATTGATAAGCCGGCCATGAAGAAAGGAACGAAGGTGACGATCACTGGAGTGGTGTCGCGCACGACGTCGGGTTATCGGGTGCTGCCCCGCTTCCAGGATGATGTTCGCTTGGGGTTAGTGGCCGGGCTGACCCACTTTCCGGCGACTGGTTTTACTCTTGGGACTTGGGGTACTCTCATAGAGCTATGGCACAAACCGAACGTGTGGTGGTTTTGGGCGGAGGGAATGGCACCTCGCGTTTACTGAAAAGTTTAGTACCGCTTTTAGCTGAGGGGTGGATGGCATCGTTGCATGCCTTGGTGTTAAACGCCGATGACGGGGGGTCAACGGGGCGGCTTCGAACTCAGTATGGGGTGGGAGCGATGGGTGACCTGACTAAGTGCTTAGTGGCGCTGTCTGGTTTTCACGCGGACCGGCGAGGGGAACAGTTTTTGCGGGCG
>CAYJWZ010000025.1:0-10803 GCA_964374055.1 uncultured Candidatus Saccharibacteria bacterium
TGGTTAAGGTGAGAGAGGCAATAGAATTAAAAATACGCTGGGCACTAACTCCGGCTGTATCCTGATTCTCAATTGTAAAAGAAGTGGGAGTTGCTACTTCTCCTAAGGTAAAGGCAATGTTTCGAGCGGTAGTAGTTAAAATGGTATTACCTGAAGCAGCATCATAGGCACTTTGTAAGGTTGATCCTCCTCCGCCGCCGCCAACCGTTGCCCAGGCTGTACCATTGTAAGTAATGAGTTGATTGCCGGCAGCATCCCAAGCCAGATATCCTTCGCCTGAAGTTGGGTTTGATGGAGTGGCAGAAGCCGCGTTGGGAAGGCGTAAACCCTGATTAGCGGTTGTGTTGTGAACGACTAATCCCAAATCAACAAAATCAGCGGCTGAAAAAGTCAAAGCCGCGTTAAGTTGAGTACTGGTAATGGTGTCATTTAATATTTCTCCGGCCGAAACTGACTGGGCTGGCAAAACCACTTCCGCATCACCAGTTGAGTCCGTGGCTAAAGTAATTGAGGTAGTATTGCCAACACCGGTTGTTCCTAAGGTTAAGGCCGCCGCGCCGGTTGGAGTAATCACTAATGCTTCGCCGGAAGTTGTAGTAATATCGGTGGTTGCTCCGGAAAAAGTAAGCCCGGTTGTACCGATGGTTTTATTGGTTAAAGTATCGGTTGTAGCCCGGCCAACATAGGTATCGGTTCCCTGGAATGTGATAGTTGTTGCATCAGTTCCGGCAAAAGTTAAGGTGTTATTAACGGTCAGTGTTTTGGCAGCGGCCAGTGTAAACGTTCCGGTTGTGTCGGTAACAGTTAAACCCGCCACTGTTAAAGCGTTAAAAGCATAAGGAACAGCGGTGAATTGGACGCGCGGCGTCATCTCACCATCACTGTTAAAGTTAATGCCAAGATAGATGTTGTCCGTATTAAAATCTACCGAACCGGGAAGCGCAGTAATATCTCCCAGGGCCGTGCGAAATATTCCGTCGGTAACGGTGATGGTTTTTGTCTCTGTCCAAATATTCGTGCCGCCGGAGGAAACAGTGTAGAGTCGAAAGGTAAAAGAATAGTCGCCGTTGGTTACATTTGTTCCATTGGTGTTCACTACCTTTCCCTGAAAATTGATCTGGCGATTTATGCCCGTGGCCGCGTCGACATGCTGTTGCGGAGTAAACAAAAAAACCATTCCGGCAACGGCCAGAAAGGCAAGATACAGGCATGACAATTTTTCCGCTGCTAACAGTCGCATGTTTGTGTTTATTTTTGCCGGTTAATTTACCCCCGGATCATCCCAGGATATTTCCGCCCGAGACACGTAAATTATAGCACGAAAAGGCTTTTAGGGGGCTTTTAGGCCTTTCTATTTTCCTTAGCAATGCCGAGGCGAAAGGACCGTGATTATTATTTATCCGATGGAGAGCACTTGTGGCTGAATTTTCAGCACAGTAGCTCTCGAGTAATTACCTGGGAAGAATCAGCCCAGGATTCTCTTAGTAAAGCCCCAGGCAGGTGGTATAACAATTTATATGATGAAAATTTATAAGTTAACAATACTTGACATTAATTAGGCTAAACAAAGCACTAGCTAGCTCTTATTATTCAAAACATAGCTGTGCCTCTCCTAAATCATCTGGCATAATTTTGAAGCCTCATTTTTTTGATAACGTGATCTCCTGACGGGAGTTGCCCTGCTGATAGTTCTTTGACGTGCCAGGGTTAAAAGGCAGATTTTGAGGGAGGTTATCCACACCCCGCTATAGCCGCAAAATGGCGGCTCGGCGTCGTGGTATGATTGCAAAAGTATGAGATGGAAAGTGGCTAGAAGGATTTATTGCAACCATGGTCAGCGGAATAAACTGACAGCGTTTTTGTTTTTATGCCTGTTGATTATTGTAGGTGATTCACCAGTAGTGCAGGCCGGACCAGCAAGTATAAATTATGAACTGAAAGATTTTTCATTTGGTGCCGGCGGTACGCAAAAATCTGACTCAAGTAATTACTCTCTCTTCGGCGTTGCCGGCGAAGTTGAAGCAGGGCGACCAGCCTCGGCCAACTATAAAGTTGGTGAAGGATTGGTTTATACAATGCAGGCAAACGTCCCCCCAGCTCCGGCCTTAACCAATCCAGATAATTATTACAACAAGCTAAAGATTGTTATTGCGACTGGCGGTAATCCCAGTGATGCCAAGTTTGCTATCGCGATCTCCACCGACAATTTCTCATCAGACACGAAGTATGTTCAGAGTGATAACACGGTGAGCACAATACTTGGCCTAGAAGATTGGCAGACATATACCAACTGGGGTGGGGCTTCCGGAATAAACATTATTGGTCTGGCACCAGGAACAACGTACACGGTCAAGGTCGCTGCCAAACGAGGCAACTTTACGGAAACAGGCTATGGCCCGACAGCGCAAGCCAGCACGATTAATCCTTCACTAACCTTTGACATTGACGTAGCTTCCACTGATACCGAAACTGCTCCCCCCTTCTCGATTGCGATTGGTGACCTCATCGCTGCCACCGTGGTCACAGCAGCTGATAAAGTATGGGTTGACGTTGACACCAATGGTTCTGCTGGAGCCGCTGTCTATGTCTACAGCACGAATAGTGGTCTGAACAGTACGCGGGCTAGCTATACCATTACATCCGCCAGCGGCAATCTGGCTTCCACCTCGGAAGGGTACGGAGCCCGTGGCAGCACGGCTACCCAGTCTGCCGGAGGGCCATTTCAGATTGTTGCTCCCTATGACGGGTCGGGCGATGTGGTTGGTCTAGTTGATACTGCTAAGCGCATTATCTTTGAATCCGCTACCGCGCCACTCACGGCTGGCCGGGCTTCATTTGAACTGAAAGCCAAAGCCTCGGCCGTCACTCGGGCGGCCAGTGACTATGGCGACACCTTGACAGTTATTGCCAGCGCTACTTTCTAACCAAAGAGTTGTCCACAGACACACCCTTTGCACTGTGATATACTGCACCCATTAGGAATTGTTATTCTTAAATATTGGTATCCTTCCATGAGCAGTGTAAACACTAGCAAGCTGCTTGGCTTGGCGCTGACACTGACGCTTATCCTCTCTTCGTTTGGAGTTGAGAATGCTCAAGCGGCAAATTTTCAACAAGCCTACCTCCGCCTCGACCGCATGAAGGCATCAACTGCGACAAGTGGTTTGGTCTGCGCTAAGCCCGCCACCACGGGGACTGAAGCCGATGTCCAGGTAGCTTTCCCCACCGGCTTTACGGTAAATACTACGGCTGCCAACTGGACCGTTACTACAACTAACCTGCCTTCAGGAGCAACCGCCTGGGTTAGTATTGCCACCGCCACCGCTGTCTCCAGCCAAACGGTTACGTTCCCGAGTGGCGATTTAGTTGTCGGTACACTGTATTGCTTCAACTTTAGCGGAACAAATACGCTCACGACTGGCACGGCCGGTAATAGTAAAACTGGCACTATCACCACCCGAACCGGCGCCGCTGCCACTATTGACTCTTCCACGTATGCCGTGGCCGTCATCACCGATGATCAAATTGTGGTGAGCGCAGTGGTACCACCGATTTTTACCTTTAGCTTAAGCGGCAACACGGATTCATTTACGGCTGATCTTTCTACCACCACCACCTCCACTTCCGGTAGAACAACCACCGTCGCCACCAACGCATCAAATGGTTGGGTGCAGTGGGTCAAAAGCCTGAACGCTGGCTTAACCTCAGCGACGACGAGCGAAACGATTGCCACTGCCGGCAGTGTGGATGATTCCCCGACTGACCTCGCCAGCGTCACTGGCTACGTGCTGGACGTCAATATCACAACTGACAGTGCCACGGGAGATGGTACTGTCTCTCAAGCTGCCGGATATGGAGCCGAGTATGATGGCACAAACACCACTTCGGGAGGCACTCTTTCGGCGATATTTCAACCGATTGCTGCCTCAAATGGAACCACTGATGGTGATGTCTTAACACTTATTGAGCGAGCGAAAATTACGGCCGTTCAGGCAGCCGCCACTGATTACACCGATACGTTAACCGTGGTTGCGGCTGGCCGGTTTTAATTACCCTGTTTAGGGCAACGGACTATGCCGCCTTCTTCTCTCCTCAAGTCAATCGGGCTGCTGGCCCTCCTCCTAAGTGTTAGTCTCTTCCCGAATAAGGAGGCGTTGGCGCAACAAAATGATCTTAGTCTAACGGTATCACCAATCTCGCTCGATCTCACGACGACCCCGGGCGGTACAATTACGGACCGGGTTCGCGTCCGTAATAATAGCTCACGTCAACTTTCTTTACGTGTTGACGTTGCCAAGCTAATACCGACCACAGCAGAACCTGGCTTAAGCATTCAGGAACCAGCACCAACGGATGAATTTGTTCATTGGATTCGTTTTGACCAGCCAACCTTTATCGCTCGCCCGAACGAATGGACCGATGTTCCGTTTACAGTGACGGTGCCCCAACACGCTGCCTTTGGGTACTATCTCGCCTTCGTGATTACACCCGTCCAGACAGCAGGCGGTGGCGAGGAGAGTAATGTGGTTCTTAGTGGTTCCGTAGCCGTCTTGGCTGCTCTTAATGTGCAGGCTCCCGGAGCGAGCGCTCAAGCACAATTAGTCGAGTTCAAACCGAAGAAGTTTATCAATGAATGGCTGCCGGCTGATTTTACTATTACGGTGCGTAACACGGGCAATATCCACATTAAGCCGCGCGGCAATATTTTCATTCAGCGCCGCGACGGGTCGGAAGTAGCCCTGCTGGAAGTAAATGCCGCCTTGTCGAATATTCTGCCGAATGCTACACGCACGTTTGAAACGAGCTGGAGCGATGGCTTTCTGGTACGAGAGGTCGTCACCAAAGACGGCGCGATACAACGCGACCAATCAGGACAACCGGTCACTCGGCTTAAAATTCACTGGGATAAGCTCAGTCAATTTCGATTCGGCCAGTATACGGCCAACCTGCTGATGGTCTTTGATAATGGTGAACGCGATGTGACTCTCGAGGGCACGACCACCTTTTGGGTAATTCCGTACAAACTGCTCGGGGGAACCCTGCTCGGGATTGTCCTGCTCCTATTCTTGCTCCGCCTGACATTGAAGGCCTATGTCCGGCGGCAAGTACGCCGATTACAGCCAAGCAAACGGTGATCTGGCTGGTATGCGTTGGCTGCTTTTACCTCTAGCCCTTATCATAGCTTTCGTCACTCCTCTTCTAACTAGTGCCCAAGCACCTTCCCCTCGCGATGGCATCACTGTCACACCGTCCATTGTTAAGCTCGATCTGGCTGAGTCACCGCCCGAACTCTCTCTTGTCTATAAGAATACGTCCTCAACCACCGTCGAGTTAGCTCTCTCCGCCGAAGACTTTGCTGCCTTGGAAGACGGGTGGAAAGTTAAATTTTTAGACCAAGGTACCAGCACGTATCGCTACGCGCTCGCCTCGTGGCTTACATTTGAAACCAGCACGCTCCTGCTGAATCCGGGCGAAGAGCGCCCGGTAAAAGTCTTCATTGACGCCGAGCGTCTCTCCGCTGGCGGACACTATGCCAGCATCCTGGCTGAAATTAAACAAGACCGCGCCGCGGGTCAGATTGGATTGCGGGGTATCTTATCCAGCCTGCTCTTTGTCCGCACGGCCACCGGCCAGGAACATGAAGAGGCGGCTATCAAGTCATTCTCGATGCAACAGCACTATTTCTCTTTTCCCACGAAATACACGATTCGATTCCAGAATACCGGTAATGTTGAGCTGACTCCTTATGGAAAAATTGAAGTTAAAGATCTGTTTGGCAAAGTCGCTGCCACGGGAATTCTCAATGAAGAATCGTTGATTACTCTCCCCGAGAGTATTCGAAATTATGAGGTGGCCGTAACTCCGGCACAGAAGTTTTTGTATCCCGGACCATACACAGCACGCCTCAACCTTCGTTATGGCCAAGCCAATCAGGAAACCCAAGCAACCGTTCGCTTTTTCAGTTTTGGCACTACCCTAATGATATATATCGTGCTCGTCGCCGGTAGTATACTAGCGGCGACAATCATACTGATAGTGCGCCTGCCTCGGTCGCCCAACCGCCTCGACTAAGACGGTCTCTCGATACAAAATATTGTCGGCAGTGAAGGGATCCAAGGTGTCAGGTACTTTCATTTCGATAGAAACAAACTTAGAGCGTTATTTTAGTTTCCAGCTGATATAAGTGTGCTTCTAGTTGTTTAAGACTTCTTCGGCGAGTAGACGTTGCTATTTGCTCGTCTTTTGTCATTTCACTCCACGTTTTCTGGTGTCCTTTCGGAATAAATATGGCATCGGTTCCAAACACTTCTTTACCTCTTGGTTCTTTCGAAATAGTGCCACGCATTTCGCCTTTAAAGAAATGAAATTTCTGGCCATCATAGAGCCCAGCTGCTGATATTGCGACTGCTAATCTATTGGTGTAGCTGTCTAATAGTTTGCACAGGCCCTTAGTACCAATTTCCTGCAGGAACCATTTCACTAATGGTCCGGGCAGGTTGCCGAGAGCATCAAAAACCAATGAATAGTCTTCTACTAAAACGGGCTTATTAATCATACCGTAGGCTGTCTTTGCCTTTTCTTTTATTACTTCCTTCACATCCAACGACTGAATCTCTGGCAAGTCTATTGCCTGATGTTCAACCGGATACCCAAGATGCCAACCTAGTTGCTTCGCCTTATTCGGATTGCTGGTGATGTACGTTATTTCCATAAGAGCAGTTTTTAGGCGGGTATTTCGGGAACTGGTTAGAACACACTGTTTATAGAATACCGAAAATGGCTGTTTATTCCAGAGCTACGGCCTATACCATCAAACTAAAGTAATGCTAGGCTTGGGACATGACGTCAGATGAACAGCTGCAAAGAGAAGCAATGGATTTCATCAGAACACATAAGCATCGGCTTATAGAAACGTTCGCCAGTGAAAAATTCTATGAACGTGACGAGCGCCCCGTTTCCATTTTTATGGCAGGCTCCCCAGGCGCTGGTAAGACTGAGTTTTCTAAGTACTTACTCGAAAATACGATTGCCGAGATGAATATTAAAAAGGTTATTCGTATTGATCCTGATGAGATCCGTAATATGTTACCAGGGTATAAGGGTGGTAATGCGTATCTGTTCCAAAAAGCTATAGATCGAGGCGTGCATATTCTGCACAACTATGCGCTTGATACCAGCAAGAACTTTATTCTTGATAGCACCTTTTCTGAGCCTAAGCGAGCCTATGAAAATGTTGAGCGCTCACTTAAACGTAATCGAACGGTACAGATTTTCTATTTGTATCTTGATCCCTTCATCGCCTGGGACATTACGCAAAAACGAGAAGCGATTGAAGCAGCAGCGAAGGTGTCAGGTACTTTCATTTTTTTACACCAACTTTTTCGAAGAAGGCTTTAAGAATTTCCGGGAGATCATCTACTGTCTGATACTCTTTTACGGACAGCGCGGCATTGCCACTGATCATGGCCGATAACTGCTTGCCAGGACTAGAGCGGTATAGGCAGAGAATGGATTTGCCAGTCACCTCGGCAAGGCCAACTTCGTAACCAACTCCCAAACTGGCCGTGGTCACTTCGGCCACTACGACATCAGCTGCTTGCAGCCAGCTTACATCCCGCTGGAAAATTGCCGTGTCGCTGATGCCCTTTTCCTTTTCTAACACTAGAGCATCTCCGATATGCTCAGTTAAAACGGTACCATAGTTGCTTAATAGCTTAATAATTTGCAGATAGAGTTCCTGGTCGTTTCGGCCACCACGAATTGAGCCAGCAAAATAGATTTGCATGCTATAAAGTATAGTCTATTTTTTTTCTATTTTTCAGGGGGTATCGCCACGATAGACAGCGGTTCCGGGTTTAATATCCTGTTCAACTTGCAGGCCGATGGAGTCGCCGGCTTTGGCCACGGTAACCGGTATATGATCAATTTGCATTGACGTGGCCACCTGAGTGAAATGGGTGTGGCCGTGGTCAAACGTTACTACCTCCCCCACTCTCAACGGCGCGGTCAGATCTACTACCGCCGCGCGCGGCTTGCCAAAGTAATGCGTCACTTTTCCGATTAGTTGCCTCATTATTATTAGTTTTCCAAAATAGCGGCGCTCGTCAATGGTTTTTTGCGGGAGTGGAGGGACTTGAACCCCCAGTCACGGCTTTGGAGGCCGTTGGTTTGCCATTAACCGACACTCCCGTAAGTTACAGCTTACTTCTTTGCGCGCTCTTTGTGCAGGGTGTGCTGGCGGCAGGCGTTGCAGAATTTGCGGCGTTCGAGTTTCTTTTTATCCTGCCGCGTCAGGTTGCGATGGGTGTAATAGTTGTACCGCTTGCAGGTATCACACTGGAGGCGGATGAGGTTATCTTGAGACATGGCGGTAGTTTAGCAGGGTTTAGCTAAAAGTCAATTCTTACGTATCCATTGTTTGACACTGTCTTCCCATTCGTAGATGCGGGTGGGATTCGGGTCGGGCAGGCGGCTGCCTTCGGTTTTTACCCACTGGCCTTGCTGGCTGGTGTAGCGAGCGTGCAAGGACCACTCGGGATGCAGAGCGTCGCGGATGGTAACGAGGCTACGCTGACTGGTCTCGCTGGCGCGGTATTCAACGAAGAGGGTGTTAGGTTGGTCGGTCACAACGATCCGACTGGCTTTTGGTTCAGTGGCGGATACGATGCGCGGCAAGTACTTTTCGATGAAGGCAACGAGCTCGGCGTCCTCTAATGGTTTAGCAGGGATGCTTTCGGTGGTGGCCGTCGGAGTTTCGCTGGCTACCAGTACCACTTTTATATTTGGGGCACTGGTCGGCAGACTAAACCGATCGATGCTTTGGCCTGTTGTAAGATAGATAGTCTGCACTTCAGGGCGGCTGGGTGGCTGAGCACTGATAATAACTATTGCTTCGCCGGCGGGGTCAGTATGGGCCGAACGGAAGAAGCCGGGCAGCGTGATGAGCGTCTCGGCCGCGTTGTCTGTTTTTCGTTCCAGCGTGAAGGTACCGGCGTCTTGTGTTATATACAGCAACTGGCCCTCGGGTAACCATTCCGCGTAAACGCCGGTGGTAGCCAATTTTTTGCCGGTTATATCAACATCAAGCAGTTTTTCCGGATCAGTAATCTTTGGGGGTGTCACTTCCGCGGCCGGGCTAGTGCTGAACAAACGGAGCTGTTTTATGCCTTCCACTTCGTAGGTAAACCAGAGATGGGTGCCAGCGCGATTCCAGCGGACACTTGAAGTGACATTATCCTGTTTAATCTGTTCAGCCACTAAGTGGGTGCTGCCACGGCCGGAATCATAGACCCATAATTCAGTTAGGCGCTGCTTGGGTTCGCGAATATTATCCAGCCAGTAGGCGACTTGTTTGCCGGTGGGGCTGATAAAGAGGTCGCGCGGGCGGACAAACTGCGTTTCCTCGACAATGGTTTGCTTGGTCTGTTCACGGCTGCTGGCGCGCTGCAGTTTTTTCTTATCATCGAGAGCGTACTGATACCACGCTTCTCCATCAAAGACGGGGTCGCTTTCTCCACTGTCTGGTATCGGTTCCGGGCGGCAAGTGTGTTGGCGGCAGGTGATAAGTTGTCGGCGGCCATCTTCTTCACTGAGAATTGTGGTAGTTAGTTTGAGCTCGGGGGTTTTTACCAGGCGCAGGCCGCCCACATGACTATCTTTTTCAGGTGCCGGCAGCCGTGTCATATACCAGGCAGCCGCCGCAATAATCGCAACGATTACGAGCAGGCTGAAGATAAGGGTTGAAATGCGCATCAGATTACTATAGCCCGGACTAGTAAAAATAATAGCTTGTTAGTTTTTCTATACCCCAAACCGTTTCTTTCGAAATACTTTACCAGATCCGGTTTTTAAATATCTTTCAAACCGTAGAGCAGTTAAACGATCATCAAAACCAATATATGCAATAAGTTTCCAAGGAAGATATTTACTTGTGTATTTACTTTGGCCCCTTCTGTGCCCTTCAAGTCTTGTTTTAAGGTCGGGTGTCGATCCAACATATGAACGGTTTCCTTTTAGCTGCAAGAGGTACACGTAATACATAGTTTTTATTGTAATTGACTGGGCCATCCTTCGCTCTAACGAGCTTCGGACGGCTCAGTCTTCGCCGGCGTTTTCGACTGGCCATGGGCCAGCCGAAGCCTTGGCGAAGGCTGGAGTACATTTACAACAAAGCTCGAACCTATTTTATGGAAATTTGCTGACGAACGACGAACCGACGGCGAACGACCGGCGGGCAAAAATTTTCTCCCCCAGCCCAGAAAATTTTTGCCCGAACGTCGTCCCCCCAAAAAAGTTTGCGATTTTAAAAATTTCGTGATTATCCTATTGTTACACTTCTATTCATTATTACTTAGTTGCTGATAAGTAAAATAATTCCCAACCCAACTCATAATGGTCACCAACTTTTTGAAATCCCAAATATTTTTTAGCAATATCTAAAGATTCTTCTGGATTACATTTTGAATTATGCAAAGTATGTACAAAATCTTTTGCTTCTTGTTCGGAAATAAATTGCCAAGCGACATAAGAAACTTCCAGTTTAACATCCTTGAATCCGACCACTTCTGTTAATTTATAAAGTTGCTCCTTGTTAGGAAAATCGTGCGGATGACCCATCGGATAAGAGTGTACAGGATTATCTATAGCGTCAAAATATTTTTGCGAAATTGTGTTATGAAAAACATCTACTATTGTTAGCTTACCCCCTTCTTTAAGGTTTTTGTAAAAAATATTTAATGCTTCTTTACTCCCCGCTTCACCAGTTTTTTCTGTTCTATTATCAAAGTGATGAAATGAAGCTAA
>CAYJWZ010000026.1:0-6737 GCA_964374055.1 uncultured Candidatus Saccharibacteria bacterium
TTCGGCGGCAACCTCACCCCGGCCCTCTCCCAGAGGGAGAGGGGGGAGCGGAGCGGGGGGTGGTGGGGAAAGGCGCATGCCCGTCTTGTCGGGTCGGCGCAACATAGGCGTCATCGCCGATGAGGCGCTCTTCGCCGCCCGCCTCCACCCCCACCAGGCTAGGAAGGCACAGGAAAAAGAGTCAGGTATTGTATTTGTCCGGGGAGTAGGAGTTGAACCTACCTTCGCGGATTTACAGTCCGCTGCATAGCCGATCTGCCATCCCCGGGAGTATATACTAGTTGTAGCCTAACTTTCTAGGAACGCAACTTTAGGTCAGGTGAATAACCGATGTAGAGTTTTCCATCCTTTAGGTATTATACTCTTGTTCACAGCTGCATACCCTGAACTGAATAGTTCAGGGCCATCCCCGGGGAGCCGGTTGTCGGAATCGAACCGACACTCTACGGTTTACAAAACCGTTGCTTTACCATTAAGCTAAACCGGCCTTGGTGCTGCAAGCCAACACCCTATCGAAACGATAGCGGAAAATCAATTTTGAAACCACGTCTCTCACCCTTGGCAAGCAGTCAAGATAGTTTATTATGTACGATGAAGAGTGTCTCATCAATTGGAAGAGTGCATTGAGTGTGGGCACTGGCGTGAGGTGCTTGAAAACGGTTTGTGGTCGGATTGGAGCAAGCAACGACCAGTGCACTGGTCCGGCAAATTCAAGCAACGGACTGTTTGTGACGGCTGTCAACGAAAGAAGCTGCTGCGTCGTAACAGCATTTTCCGTCAGCCGGTGCGGCCCCCGCTCTAAGCTCGCCTGCCCGACACCGCGTCGGGCTTTTTTCTGCTCATCCTTGACTAACAAAGAATACTACGCTAGGGTCAAGGGTTATTTCTATGACACGACAAGCCATTGTTGTTTTCGCGGTTTTGCTGGGCGCCGGCCTGGCCGGCTTGCTGTGGTATCAGTTAACCCGTTCGCCGGCTGATGAAGTAGCGGTGGTCAGTCAAACCCCGGTGGTAACCATGACCCCAACCGCACTTCCCCAGCAAACTACCCCGGAGTCGACCGAGACCCCGGTGCCGGTGAGCAACACAGCGCCAACCGGTTTTGGTGAGACAGCACTACTGCTGACTACTTTGGCTACGTTAGCGGGCGGCTACGGATTGCGCCGGAGTTTCCAGGGCGGCAATTTCTAACTCGATTGAGTGCATGAGCGCCCGGTTATCCATGGTCCGGGCGATTTTCATAAGGCAACGCAATACTTCAGAGTTGGCTGGGTTTTGGTCATGTGCCCGCTGCAGCGCCGGCAGGGCGCGGCCAAGCTGCCCGGCATGGTAGGCGCTGATACCTAATAAAGCTTGAGCTTCGGCTGGTGGCTCGTCTTGAGCGACAGCTTGCTCTAAGATTTCCAAGGCATCGGACCACTTTCCCTGCTGCATAGCGGCTTTACCTAACACGATATAGCCGGGAGCGGAGGTGGGATGTTTAAAAAGATACGGTACTAACACTTCTTCAACTTTGGCGTACTCGCCTTGTTTCAGAGCGGCCTCAGCGGTTTCAACTTCGGAAAGCCGCGGTTTTTTCTGGAAAAAGGTCGGCGAGACGACTTTCTTGGTAATATGCGGTTTCGGTGGTTGAGGTGGTGCTTTTGTTTGTTCAGTCGTGATTACTTTTGTGACGTGAGGCACAGATTTCAGGGCTGGTGTTGGAGTGGGTAGCATAAGTGCTGGAGTAGTTGTACCAGTTTGGGGTCGGCGCCAACGGGAGATATCGGGAAGTTTTCGGGGAACACGGTTCCATACTTCGACGGCCACGTGTCGTGTAGCGAACATTGCTTTCTTAGTTTGGACACCGATAGTGCTTAAGAGCGGCTTTAACGCACTTAAGCGACTGCTGAACAAGCGAATATTGGATTGAGCGGGCCGCAGTTGGCCGGGTGAAGACGATGATTTCGTGGTCGCAGCCGATTGCAAGGCAGCGGAGAGTTCGTGGCGGCGGAGGCGAGTGACGACGCGGGAGATGATAAAAATAAGGCCACCGAGTGACCCAATAAAGAGGAGCGGCGGCACTACGTCGTACAACATAAACACAGTGTACCGTGTTGGGTTACAACGCGGCTAGAGGAAAACTACAAATTGGCTGGTTTTTTAGACCGTTAGCCGGGCAAAGGAGCCGACGGAGATATTTTCACCGAGCTCCAGCACGGCTTCCTGAATCAATTCCCCCACTGTTTTGGAAGAATCTTTTACAAAAGGTTGGGTCAGTAAAGCCTTTTCTTTACGAAAAGTGTCCAGCTTTCCGGTAATAATTTTTTCCTGAACGGCGGCTGGTTTGCCGGAGTTCTTAGCCTGCTCTTGGGCAATAGCGCGTTCACTGGCCATGACCTCTTCGGACAAATCTTCCGGGCGAATAACAACTGGGTCACTGGCGGCAATATGGAGAGCAATGGAACGGGCCAATTCCTGAAAACGTTCGTTGCGGGCCACAAAGTCGGTCTCACAGAGTAAGGAAACCATCACGCCTAATTTGTGGTTGCTGTGGATGTAGGTGGTAATAACCCCCTCTTTGGTGCGGCGGGCGGCTTTTTTAGCAGCGGTGGCTTTACCCTTCTGGCGCAACCAGACGATGGCTTGGTCGAGGTCATTCCCGCTCTCTTTGAGGGCCTGCTGACAATCAACAACACCAGCGCCGGTGCGGGCACGCAGCTCTTTCAGTTGTTCACTTGGGCTGGGCATTGGGGGCTTGGGCTGCCTGAGCCAAAGACGTACGAGCTTCAATAATCGCATCGGCCAAGGTGGCGACGAGCATATCTAACGAGCGGACGGCGTCGTCATTGGCGGGAATGGGATATTCAACCTGGTCGGGGTCGGCATTGCTATCGACTAAGCCAACGACTGGTAACTTTACCCGATGAGCTTCGGCCACGGCTAGTTTTTCATCATGTGAGCCAACCACGACGATGGCCGCCGGCAAAGAGCGGAGCGACTTGATACCTTCCAGTACCGTCTCCAAGCGGCTACTTTCTTTGCGGCGCACGGCCAGTTCTTTCTTAGTTAACTTGGCAGCATCACCACTGCTTTCGAGGGATTTTAGTTCTTCCAGTTTTTCGATGCTTTTCAAAATAGTGGCAAAGTTAGTGAGGGTGCCGCCTAGCCAGCGCTTCACGACAAACGGCTGCCCGGCACGTTTGGCGTGGCGTTCCACCACTTCCCTCGCTTGCCTCTTGGTGCCCACAAACAGAATTTCTTTGTTGGGTTGGGCAGCTAGTTGCTTGAGGAAGGTAACGGCTGCCGCCAAGCCGATAACGGTTTTTTCCAGATCAAGAATAGCCACTCGGTTGCGTTGCGTAAAGACGTAGGGTTTCATTTTGGGGTTCTGTTTGCTGCGGTCATGTCCAAAGTGAACGCCGGCTTCGAGCAGGGCGACCAGGGAAGGTGTGGCGACGGTGTTTTTTTGCATAGTAGGGCCATCATGCATTACTGCCTTGAAAAAATCAAGGGTCTACAGTACACTGTCTCCACACGATATGAAAACTGATCTACACCCGACGTATCATCAGAGAGTCACTGTGACCTGTGCCTGTGGCAATAGCTTTGTGACGGGTTCAACCGTGGAAACACTGGCAGTGGAAGTGTGCGCCAATTGTCATCCGTTCTATACGGGTAAACAAAAATTGGTAGATACGGCCGGTCGGGTGGATCGGTTCCGGAAACGTCTCGGCGAAGTTAAAGAACGAGTGGCCAAGGCGAAGAAAGCCAGCCTGCCTGCCGGCCAGGCAGGCAAAAAGCCAAAAACGGACACCGGGGTCATCAAGCTCAGTTAGATGCGCCTGCCTACCGGCCAGGCAGGCCTGCCAGACGCTGCCCTACTTCGGCAGGAACTGCAGCACTTACGTGAACAATTAAGTTCGCCGGAGGTGATGCGGGCGGCCGGTCAGATTAAAGCGGTAGCGGCCGAGCACGCCCATAAAGAAAAATTATTGGCGGCAGTAGAACGTTATCAGAAGTTGGCGCAAGAACAGGTGGAAGCAGAACAACTGACAGCCGATGCGGCTCTGCAGCCGCTGGCGACGGAAGAGTTAGCCCGTTTGGCGACAGAGCGAGCCGCGGTAGAACAGCAGCTTGAGGAGTTGTTAGTGCCCCATGATCCACGTAATGAACGCGACGTCATTCTGGAAATTCGTGCCGGCACGGGGGGTGAAGAAGCGGCCCTGTTTGCGGCTGAGCTGTTTCGAGCGTACATGCGTCATGCGGAACTGAAGGGCTGGAAAGTGGCCACTGTCAGTACTTCGCGCGGCGAACAGGGCGGGTATAAGGAAGTGGTGGCGGAAATTGATGGTTCGGGCGTGTTCGGGGCGCTGAAATATGAGTGTGGTGTGCACCGGGTACAGCGGGTACCAGAAACGGAAAAGATGGGGCGAGTGCATACGTCGACGGTTACAGTGGCCGTGATGCCGCAGGCGGAAGAAATTGATATTGTGATCCGGCCGGAAGATTTGAAGATCGATACCTATCGGGCCAGTGGCGCCGGTGGGCAGCATGTCAATAAAACCAGCTCGGCGGTGCGGATTACCCACTTACCAACCAGTACAGTGGTAGCAGTGCAGGATGAACGCAGCCAACACAAAAATAAGGAAAAAGCGATGCGGATCTTGCGGTCGCGGATTTTGGATGCTCAGGAAGAAGCCCGGCATCAAAAAGAAACGGCGGAACGGCGGGCGCAGATTGGTACGGGCGATCGCTCGGAGAAAATCCGCACCTATAACTTTCCGCAGGATCGAATAACCGATCATCGGATCAAAGAATCATGGAGTAATATTGCCGGGGTAATGGAGGGTGCTTGGGAGCCGATTTTTGCGGCGCTGGCGGAAGCCGAACGGCAGAACTTTTTAGGAAAGAATGATTGATGACGCTTTACAGCGGACGATTGCCGAGCGCTTAGTAGTCGTTTCTGATGCGCCGGAACTTGAGGCGCGATGGTTACTGGAAGAAACACAAGATCCAAAAAAACTAGAAAAAATGGTGGCGGAACGGACTACCGGCAAACCGTTGGCCTATGTGCTGGGCCACTGGGATTTTTACGGGCGGCGGTTTATCGTAACTCCAGACGTCCTTATCCCCCGCCCAACGACAGAGGCTCTCATTGAAGAATCGCTGGAGGTAATAAAGAAAAAATCGAAGGCGCTGGCTCGGCCGCTCGTAATTGCGGATATTGGCACTGGCAGTGGCTGCGTGGCTGTGACCCTACTTTTGGAGGGCTCGGGCTGGATTAAGAAAATCTACGCGACCGATATTTCTCGGGCGGCTTTGGCGGTGGGTCAAAACAATGCCAAGCAGCATGGGGTTTTGGATAAAATAGAGTTTCTGGAAGGCAGTATGTTAAATCCCTTGGTTGATAAAAAGATTGATTTAATTGTGAGTAACCCGCCGTATGTCCCAACGGCTGAACTGGAGCGTTCACTAGCCTCCCCTACCCCCGATACGCTGGGGTTGCGCTTTGAGCCGCGGCTCGCCTTAGATGGCGGCTTGGATGGCCAGCAATTTATTGAGCAAATAAAAACCACCGGTATTCCGGCTGTACTGGAAGTAACCGGTGGGAACATAGCTCGTTTTAACAATTAGTATCGTAGGCATTAATGTCAGAGCGGGGTTGTCTTCGGTTACTTGAAAAAAGCGAGAAGGTCTTTTTGTACCATTTTGGAGCGACAGTGTTTTAGGCGGCCGCGATATGACGCAACAGTTTGTGCAAAATTGTAGGCAGATATATTTCTCTCATGTAGTTTTTGATATGCTTGCCTGGTTTTTCTGATGATCCGTTGCTTTGTTTTTGTGCGCAGGATGGCATGGTATGGAAAATGAACATATCCCAAAAAATCTATGCCTCGATGCCACTTCGCAATAGAAACTTTCCGGGGATGAAGCGTTAACTCCAAATGATGTTTCAGCCAGTCCCTTACGGCTGGCACCAACCTCTCAAGATACGCCCGCTCACGTGATAAAATAACAAAGTCGTCAGCATATCGAATACATTCTTTTACCTGCAACTCTCTTTTCACAAAATGATCAAAACTATTCAGATATATATTGGAGAATAGTTGTGATGTCAGATTGCCAATAGGAATCCCTTTAGCAGGCATTACTGAAAAACTATTAATTACTTCCCAAAGAAGCTGCACTGTTTTTTCGTCGGTTATTTTTTTCTTTAGTAATTTTAAAAGAATGACAAGGTCAACTGAATCAAAAAACTACCGAATATCACACAACAAAATCCATACTGTTTTGGTGTTGTTCCTCGACAATTTCCAGGCAAACTCCCGTAACCGTTCCCCGTCCTTATGTTTCCCTTTGGTTTTCCGTGAAGAGTAAGAATCAAAAATAAAGCTTTTATCAAAGACTGCCTCTACTACGCGCGCTATTGCATGATGCAGAACGCGGTCAATTACGCTAGCTTTATGAATATGACGAAGTTTAGGATCGCGCACGTAAAACGCGCTGTATTGGCCATGTCTCCAAGTGCCGGCCGTAAGGTTTGCATGTAGAGCAAATAAATGTTCTTCTACATCTACCGCAAATCGGCTAACATCTTCTTTGGCAATCTTGTCTGGTTTAAATTCGCGCCAGGCTAAAAATAAATTCTCAAGCGAAGTAATTTTTCTAAATAAATGCCCATAGAAGCTCCCCCCCCCCCGCTATTCCGGGGTGCGGGTCGTCATGCGGTGTAGGGATGGTATGTGGTATGTTAT
>CAYJWZ010000026.1:6747-10581 GCA_964374055.1 uncultured Candidatus Saccharibacteria bacterium
AATAAATGCCCATAGAAGCTCCCCCCCCCCCCCGCGATTCCGACGTTCGGTTATTGATAAGGTCTCTGGATTGTGTGGGATATTTTATGGCTATAGCAAGCTCTTTCCTAAGAAAGACCGACTTACACTAGCAGTTAGAATTGAACAAAATATTCTTGAAATAATGGAGCTGCTTCTTCTGGCGCAAACCAAAGTAAATAAAAGCAAACTGCTCATACTAAAAAAATGCGACCTGAAAGCCAAAATAGTCCGATTGCTGGTGCGCATGGCCTATGAAGTCAAAGCCATTGATCAACGCAAATATCTTCTTCTAGAGGAAAAGCTATTAGAAATAGGCCGGATGATTGGCGGGTGGTTGAAACAAATAAACACGCCAGAGCCTTAAGAAAGCCCCGGCGTGCACACTTCGGGAGAGGCACGCGCCCAGATTGTCGTTCGAGTTGTCCGGCCTGTTGTTGTTCACGTTCACGCCGTCGGCGTCGAAATTGCCAACGTTCACGAAGTTGCCGTCCGAGGAGCGCCTGCCTTATAGAGAGTTCCATCTATGGCACCAGCCGCTTCGTTCCGCTTTGGCGGAAGGTCGCGCTTGTGTTCGATACGCTATAATGTGTGCGCTGTGTCGTTTGCAGCACCCGCACCAGAACTCTATAAGCAGTGTGAAAATGGCGAACGTGATCCGTAAACCACGTTACATAAGCCGTTTCCAGCATACCACAGTCCGCTCCTCCTGGCTCTGACCGAGCCAGGAGGCCGCAGCAGTTCAAGTTTCAGAAACCAGCTTTTCAACTGCGGGAGAGGCACGCGCCCAGAGGGCGCCCGAGCTGTCCGGCCCGTTGCTGTTCACGTTCACGCCGCCGGCGCCGAAATGGCCAACGACCACGAAGTCGCCGCCCGAGGAGCGCGTTTGGGTCCAGGTATGTTTGGCAGTGAGAGACCGCTCTTTATTGACGCGCTCGTTTAGAATTAAACGATATAAAGCTTCGGGGGTAGTCTCCCGAATCAACCTGCTAATTTCCAGATCCTCTAAAATTTCTCCGGCTTTTTTCCAGTCGGTATTCAGAAGTTCGTTGATTTCTTCTTTTTTAATTTGAAATTCGGTTAGAGCCTGATTATATTTTTCCGGCATAGGTGCGCCAATAAATATTTCCTTTTGTGCGTACTCGATAAGGTGCTCGGTTTGCTCCAGATAATTTTTGCTTTGAGAATCGGGAACAATCTCTTTGGAAACCAAGCGCCAGCCGGCACGAGGGGCTTCCTGTAAAAATCTTTCGTCTTTATACCAGGTATCAGCTTTAATTCCTCCCTTGCCATCACCGCCGTAAAGCAGCTTTTGGCTATCGGACGTTTTACCAAGTATTAGTTCATTCATCTTGGCTATTCCCAAAGGCTCGCCGTCGGCAGCTTCATGGATAAACAAGATCAGCTCCTGACCTAATGCTTTTGCTCGTTCTAATTCGGCTGACGAAAACTGAATAGGCGGCGTTTCTTTTACTTCAATGCCGAACGTTTGTTTAATAGCTTCGGAGCCGAAAAAATCAGCGGCCATGATGCGTTCGGCCTCTTCCGGAGAAACCTGGCCCGACCTCACTTCCGGTGATTTAAAAAGATTATTGATTTGCTTATATAAACCAGCAATTTGCCGGTCGCGCTGGGCCGAGGCTGGTTGTGCAGCCAACTCTTCGGCTTGTGACAGGAACTGATGCGCCCGATCTTCAGGAGTTGGTTCAGCGGCCGGTTCAGGAGTTTGGAATTTTGGTTGTCTTTCCGGAGACGGCATACCTTAAAAGTATACCCTCCTGGCTCTGACCGAGCCAGGAGGCCGCAGCAGTTCAAGTTTCAGAAACCAGCTTTTCAACTGCGGGAGAGGCACGCGCCCAGAGGCGCGCGAGCCGCCCGGCCCGTTGCGGCTCACGTTCACGCCGTCGGCGCCGAAATCGCCAACGAGCACGAAGTAGCCGCCCGAGGAGCGCGTTTGGGTCCAGGTCCATTTTGTTGCTAAAGATTTCTTCCCTGATTTTTTTTCGGCCAGGATAAGACGATACAGCGCCTCCGAAGGAGTTTCGCGAATAAGTTTGGTTAGTGATAAACCTTCCAGGCGCTCGCCAGCTTTGTTCCAGTCGGAATCAAGTAACTCTTTGATTTCATCTTTCTGTTCATAAAAACTCTTGAGAGCATCCTGGTATTTTTTGGGCAGTGGTACGCCTTTGTAGACTTCGTTCTTCAGATAATCGGCTATAGCTTGCGTCTGATCAACATAATCCCTGTCAGTGGAGTCGGGAATAACTTCGGGCGAAACCAATCGCCAACCAGCGGTCGGAGTGAGCTCACTAAAAAACGCTTCTTTTTCATACCACTCTTTCTTTGAACCACCTTCCCATTTATACAGGAGTCTTTTTCCATCGGCCGCCTTATTGTTTCTTACTTCATTCATCCTGGCCATGTTTAAATCCTGACCATCGGCCGCCTGATCAACGAACAGAATAAGCTGCTCGCCTAATTCCTGGGCGCGCTCCAGTTCCTCGGGTGAAAACTGAATAGGCGGCGTTTCTTTTACTTCAATGCCGAACGTTTGCTTGATGATTTCGGGGCCGAGAAAATTGGCACCCATAATACGCTCGGCCTCTTCCGGAGATGTCTGACCGCCTGCTTGTTCCGGCGTAGCCGTTTTTTCCTCGATGGCTTTCACGCGCTGTTTAATAGCCTCAGGAACGACTGGGTTTTGGAGCAGCGCTTTGGTCGCGCCCTGGCGCGTTGATGGTTGCTCTAATCCCCGGCGCTTCGATTCTGTTTTAGGTGGTATGTATTCAACGTGATGAATCAGCTCTTCCAGCTTAGCCTTATCTTGAGGATCAAGAATTTTACCGGCGTAATAATAGCGCAGTGCATCCTGAAATGTCTGATTACTATCACCACGATAAAAGCGAGCGACAAAATTTCGAACGCGGCGTGGCTCTTCACGGTCGTCATAGGTAAAGGGTTGCGGCTGATCCTGGCCAATTTTTCTGGTTCCCACCAGTTTTTTAGCAGCCGTATGGAATTCTTTATATTTAGCGGCTAGTTCCAGCATACCGGGTATCTCAGCTAGAATTTCTCTCGTCGCCGGTGCTTCATTAGCGAGTAGAAATCTTTCCTGAGTCACTTCTGCGCCTTGTGAAGGTAAGCCAAACAAAACATTTACTGAATTTGCCAAGGTGGCCGGCGGTAAATCCGTAACTTCTTTTTGATATACCCAGCGCCGCAGCAAAGCCGGGTCCAGCGCTTCCCGCTGTAAAAAACCTTTGCCGGGCGGATTCATTAAGGCAATAATTTTTGTCTTTTCCTTGTTCACTTTCAGTGATTCTGAAGCGTCTTCAGAAAGGACAACGTCTCCGCCCCGCTCCAGCGCGTCAAGTATTTCATGTAAACGAATCAAAATGTTGGGAGGCGCGGCATTTAATTCATCAAGAATAATAACTTTTGTTTTGCCTTCTTCCTGCCGTAGCCCTGAAGTTACCCGGCCGTCAGCAAAAATATACTGCGGGCTCCCCTCCTCTTTGTCATGCGTATTGGGAATATAGCGGCCCATTAAGTCTTCTACGTCCGTGGCGCCATTTAAATTGGCATAATGTACTTCCCAGCCCAGCTCAGCGCACATTTTTTTGGCGGTCGTTGTTTTGCCGATACTAGTGCCACCTTCGATGAGCAGCGGGTCGCCCTGCAGCCAACTGATGGCTATCTTCTTCTGCAACTCCAGTGAAAATTCGTCATTGATATACTCATGATAGTCTTCCGGATGCGGCGCGTTTTGCCGGTTCGGTTCCTTTTCCAGCGCCAAACCCAAATAAGCTACATGTG
>CAYJWZ010000027.1:0-9984 GCA_964374055.1 uncultured Candidatus Saccharibacteria bacterium
AAGCTTGATCATCAGCCATCATGGCATCCAGCGAGGTAAGATGCTGCTTGGGGATACAAACAATATGGACTTATGCCTTCGGGTGAATATCCCGAAAGAAAACCGTATCGCCACCGTCAAAAACAACGTCAGCCTTTATTTCTCCGGCAACAATTTTACAAAAAACACAGTCGGCCATCACTCGTCAGTCAGACTAAGCCGCTTTTTCAGCTCTTCAACTACTTTGTCCTGCGGCACCACTTCCTGCATACCACTTTCCATGTTACGGAAAATTACCGTTTTATCGAGCGCCTCTTTCTGCCCGATAATCAGGGCCCACTTCACTCCTACCCGGTCAGCCGAGCGTAGCTGTGCCTGCATACCATCACGATCCAAACTCGATGCAAATGGCACCCGGGCCTCTTGCAGTAATTGCGACAACAACAGTGCCTCGCGCTTGGCCCGCTGCCCCAGTTGTGCAATAAATACTTGCGGTGTATCGGCCACCGTCAGCTCCACACCCTCGAGCTTCAACTGATCAATAATCCGCTCGATGCCGCTGGCAAAACCAACCCCCGGCGTATCTTTACCGCCCAACAATTTAACCAGCCCGTTATAGCGCCCGCCCGAACTCAACGCCAGCGATGACGCTCCTCCCTCCGCTGTTTTTGTTACAAACTCCCATACCGTGTGTGTGTAATAGTCTAATCCTCGTACCAAAGATGGCTTCACCACATAGCTTACTTCCAATTCATCCAACAAACTTAAGATTTCCTCGAAGTGATGGCGCGACTCTTCCGTTAAGTGATCCAGCAAGCGGGGCGCTGTTGAAGCCAGCTGCTGACATTTTTCTTCTTTGCAGTCCAGAAGACGCAGCGGATTTTTTACCAACCGCTCCTTACAGTCTTTACATAACTTCTGACGATTACGCCGATAATGTTCTTTCAGCAATTTAATATAAGCCCCGCGCTCGTCCGCGTGCCCTAAGCTATTTATTTGCAGTTCAAACTGCTCTAACCCTAAACGCTTCAGTAGTAAATTAGTCAAAAACATAAGCTCAGCATCCGTCACCGCCGAGACCGAGCCAAATACCTCCACCCCGAACTGGTGTAGTTGTCGCAGGCGACCTTTCTGCGGCCGTTCATAGCGGAAGAAGGGGCCGACGTAAAATAACTTCACCGGCTGCGGCCAGGAGCGCATACCATACTCAATGAAAGCCCGGACCACCGGAGCGGTTCCTTCCGGCCGCAATGCATACGGCGTGCTACCGCGCAGTTTTAGCTCAAACATTTCTTTACTCACCATGTCCGTTTCTTCACCAACCCCGCGGGTGAATAAGGCCGTCTCTTCAAACAACGGCGTATCAATTCGCTGAAAATTCCAGCCATAAAAAAATGACTTGGCGGTTTCCACCACATACTCCCAATACATCTGTTGCTCGGGCAGAACGTCTTGTGTACCCCGCGGTTTATTTACCGGAAATTGCGTTGGATCTTTACCCATAGACAGCCGAGCCTACCACACTTAATTGAGATTAACAAACCCGGACTGTTCCCAATGCATGCTTCCCCACCGCGTGAACGGCCAGGCGCGCAGCCACGCCCGGCCAATGACATCGTGCCGGGGTAACGCTCCCCAGGAACGGGAATCCGAGCTGGCTTCCCGATTATCGCCCAATACAAAATACTCATCTTCAGCTAGCACTAGGCTCACCGTGCCTCCAGTACGTACCGTCGGGGCGAGATAGGAAGATTCATCCAGCACTGCTCCTTGGGGATGCTGGGCGTTTTTTACGACGACCTGCCCCCCCGATAGAGTTATAGTCTCACCCGGAAGCCCAACAAGACGCTTAATGAAAAACTGCGATGGCGACTGCGGATAACGAAACACCACTACCTCGCCACGCCGTGGGTCTCGCAACCGGTAAGACAGTTCATCAATCACCAGATATTCCCCATCCAAAAATGTTGGCTCCATGGAAGCCCCTCGCACAAAAAAAGGCTGCACCAGAAAATAACGAATCGGCACAATAATCACCATGGCCAGCAGGAAAATCTTGATTAATTCCCAGAAAAACACGGCGGTGGCACGCAACATGCTGCCTATTGTAAGCAAAATTTTGCCTATTGTATACTCTACCAATGGAACGAAGCCGGCCAGGGGCCGAAAAACGTGCCCTCGGAGAGCTGCGGGAACAGTATCGCCTTACCACGACAGGCTCCAAGTCATCACACCCCAGTAAACCGTTACGGCAACCAAAGCGCCGGCACCGGCGACTGCTACCACGTCTGCTCATCGGCCTTATCCTGATAGTCGTGATAAGTGGTGGCCTCTTTGGCTATAAAATTCTCTCGGCCAGCAACAAGATCAGCGTTACTGAGCGTTCAATCTTAGGACAACTCAAGGACCTGCTCTTTAAAAACAAGGACGCCCTGGCTGGAGAAAAGGACGACCGCATTAATATGTTGCTAATCGCCGTGGGCGGTGAAGGACATTCCGGTGAAGAGTTAGCCGACACTATCATGGTAGTCAGCTTTCGCCCGAGCGATAAGGCCGTCGCCCTCCTTTCCATCCCCCGCGATTTATATGTCCAGATGCCCAACGAAAATTATTACACCAAAATCAATTCCGTTCACGCCTATGGCGAAGCCAAAAAGAAAAATGGTGGGCCACCACTGCTTCGAGAAAAAGTGGAAGAAATCACCGGCTTACCTATCCACTACTATGGTCGCGCCGATTTCACCGCCTTCAAACGCATCGTTGATGCCGTTGGTGGCTTCGATGTTACTATTGCCAATAGCTTCGTTGATTACTGGCATAACATTTCCTTCCCGGCCGGCACCGAACATATGAATGGGGAACGGGCCCTGGCCTATGTCCGCGCTCGGTATGTTGAAGGCCCCGAAGGCGGCGACTTCAAGCGAGCCGCTCGCCAGCAACAAACACTGCTCGCGCTGCAGCAAAAAATATTTTCCGTGCAGACCGCTCTCGATTTTAGTGCACTTAACACCATATTGAACTCAATGGCCGATAATGTGCGAACGGATCTGGAATTATGGGAAATGAAACGTTTTTATGAATTGGCCCGCCGCATTAATCAAAAAGCCATCCATTCCGTTGTTTTGAGTAACGGGCCTAAAGACGTACTAGTTGGCTCTACTGAAATTCTGGGTGGAAAACCAGCCACCATTCTAAAACCCCGTACCAACGATTACAGTGAAATCCAAACGATCGCTCGCGGCCTTTTCTCCAGCACTCAAACGATCACCGCCAGCCCGAGCGAAGCGAGCCCGGCGGATGCCGGGCCAGTTGAACCATCGCCCACCCCGACCCCTGAAGTAGCCACGGCTACCATTGAAGTTCGTAACGGCACCACTATTACCGGCTTAGCCGCCCAAACCAAAGAAATTCTGGAGGCCAAAAAATACCCAGTGGCCACCGTCGGCAACGCCACCAACCGAGCCGTCGCCAAAACCACCGTCTACGCTCTAAATCTGAACCACGCTGATAGCGCTAAAGCCATTGCTGACTTCTTACAAGCCCAATCTGATTCTGGCTTACCTAAGAACGAAGCCAAATCTGAAGCCGATATTCTGGTTATTCTGGGAAAAGACGCTGCTCCAGCACCTGCGCCGCCGCCGACAGAATAGTTGGTAACTGTGCTTCCTCTTCAGCCGTAAAAGGCTGCAGCACGTAATCGTGCAATTCAGCCGTAGTAGATCGCCCAACCCCAATTCGTATCCGCCCCAGCATATCAGTCCCCACGGCCGCCTGAACACTCCGCACGCCGTTATGCCCGGCCGCGCTGCCACCTTCCTTAAAACGCACCTCGCCAAACGGCAGTTCCACGTCATCGTGGACCAGAATCATTTGCTCCGGCTTAAAATTATGCGCACGTGCATACGCCGCCACCTCTTTCCCTGATTCATTCATTCCCGTCTGTGGGAAAAACACGGCCACCCCCCCTGCTGAAGCAGCGTCCACGTGCTCCTGCCAAAACCGGACAGCCCGCACACCCACGTTGTGCCGGGTGTTTTCATAGCGACTGCCCGGATTCCCCAAACCAACCACTAACCACTGCTTCATAAACCGGATCATAGCAAACAAAAAATCCTCCCGATAGTCTCACCGACGGGCTGACGCCCGGAGCGTAGGAGGGGTTGCTCCGAACACCAACACCCGTTGGCGAGACCAGCGGGAAGATTAAAGCCCCCTACTAAAACGCCAGAGAGCCTTCCACCATACCATGGCGAAAGGCAGCGTCAACCCCGCGACTGCGGGGTCAATAAAAAGAGTAGAGCCCGCCAGAATCTTCTGACAGGCTCATGTGGTTGACGGGGTAGCCATGCAAAGCAAGGCCAAGACCTACGGGTTGGTCCAAAGACCCAACAGTCTCCATGAATGCTCCCTTTCGTTGCGACTGTGGTTACAAGCCACTCCCATGTTCCAAAAGTTTGGCTTGTTCTCATCATGAGTTGTGCGGACCACTAGACTGCAGCGTGGACCATGTCACACCTCCCTTAAGCAAAGAACAGCGGGCGACAGACGACACTCCTATAATGACTAGTTAAGAAAGATAGTCAAGAGCTCTTTTTCTGCCAGCCTGCAGCTGTTTGCCACGCTAACTCGAACAGTGCCCGCATCATATTAGCCATCGACACACTTTCAATAACCGCTCCGGATAACTTTCCAGTAAAACTTCCCATCGCAATCCGATCACGGAAAATAGACATACCGCTGGTACTTGGAAAATGCTCAGGTGGAATATAACGACGTTCAGCAAACCGACTATAAAACTCAGAACCACTGGTAAGCATCTGTTGTTTAACCCGCTCAGACTTCGTCGTAAAAAGTGTTTTGGTACGAATCCGCTTCGCGACACGTTGGCGCTGATAACTATCTTCATCACCAACATCAGGGAAAAGTGCCGATAAGTAGTCAGTGGGCGTAAAATTATAAATGGTATCACCTGGCTGGCTGTACATCACCATTTCCTGGCGAATCGCGTGCAGCCCTTCTTTACCCTCAAAATAGCGAACCGATGGTCGATCTCCAGCCCCGCGCATCAAAACCTGAAGTTCCGGCAAAATAACATCCAGCAACCGTTCCTTATCTTTAACCTCTTCCCCCTGCTTCTCCAAAAGCCGCCGTAACTGGAGTGGTGGTTCGGCGGCGAACATAGTTTTCTTGCCTTGTTCAAAACGCGTTACTAACCCTTGCTGCATGAGCCCGCTCAAAATTACATAGGTGGTGGCGCGCACGACTTTTGCCTTCCGGGCAATCAGCTGCACCGGCGAAGGACCCAGTTCCAAACAAGCCAAATACACCAAAACTTCCTTATCCGTTAATCCGATCTTCTTGAGCTCCTTACGAAATTCCATAGAATGGTACGTAACTCTAACCTACCAAACCTTACATGTCAATCAATCTTCACGAACAGCTCGACCGCACTCTCAGTGCCCTCCCCCCAAACTATAGCGCACAACTCGATGCGACGCAGCTGCCGCTGTTGGCGGCTTGGCGAAGCCAGACAAAACCAGTCGTCATAACTACTTCAAGCCCAAACACCGAGCTCCGGCAGCTCCATGCCGCGCTCAGGGCATGGAACGCTTTCTTAAAATTGCCGGATACGTGGCACGTAATAAGCGGCGAGCTTTCTGAACAGGAAAAAACCGGCACCATCACCACCGGCTTGAGTACCGCACTGCATCACTTCTTACTCCAAACCCCACATCATCATTTTATAATCGACACGCAAAGCGCACCGAGCGTACCGGATCCAGAAGGCTACCGCGCCAATAGCACCCAACTCACCGTCGGCGAACAACTACCATCCGGCTTTGTCGCTAACCTGGTAAAAGATGGCTACCTGCCTCGCCGGCAGGCAGGTCAACGCCACACCATTTCACTTGAACCCGGCGGTGTGCGCGTTCGCGGTGAACAGATCGACCTTGCCCACCCGGCGCTACCCGGCACCCACACTATCACCCTCTACGGCCACACCATCGAACGCCTCACGCAGACGACAAATCGCCGTAGCCTATCACTCCCACGACTCAACCTGCCGCCTATGCAATTTCCCGACGAAACTGTCCCGCTCACCACCACCCTTACCACCTATACGCTTATCCCTTCACGTGCCGATCGCCAAGTCATACCCTTTCCATGGCAACCACTAAGCAACAATACCCTGACCAAAGAAGCGATTATCTTCTATGAAAATCGTGATCGCATTCAAAAGTACGTTTCTGATAAACACTACGAAAAAGTTAGCCTCCTCACCGGCCCACTCGCCAAAATTCCGCTGCGCCTTTTTCACCATGACACCGCCCTGTTATCCGAAGCTGCCCTCTTCCCGGCCACTGAAATAGTCACGCAACTCTCCGCCGCCGAAGCGGCCACTTTTTTGAGCCAACTGACCGTCGGCAAACCAGCCGTCCATAGCGATCACGGTATCGGTATCTTTGAAGGCTTGGCGACGCGTAAGGTTACCGACCGTTCCCATGAATATCTTATCCTGCGCTACGCCGAAGGCGACACGCTGTCCGTACCAGTAGAGCTGGCCTATAAAGTCACGCCCTACTTAGGCGAAACTGCGCCACCGTTGCATCGCTTAGGCGGCACGGCTTGGGCCAAAACAAAAAAAGCCGCCACCGAAGACGCTATTCGTTTCGCCAAGGAATTACTAGCTATCGCTAAAGAACGACAAGCTTCCAGCCGGCCACCGTACGAAGTGGGCCTCGCCCTGGAGGAAACAATAGAAAAAACATTTGCCTATGAATTAACTCCCGACCAAGTAACCACCTGGGAAGAGGTGGCCCGCGATCTGCAGGGTAAACAACCCATGGATCGCCTAATTGTCGGTGATGTTGGTTTTGGCAAAACCGAAATTGCCGCTCGCGCCACTCGCCATGCTGTCGCCAACGGCTATCAAGTTGCCCTTTTAGCCCCCACCACCCTCCTCGTCCAACAGCATACCGATTTCTTTCGCCAGCGCTTCCCGGAACTGGCGACCCGCATTGGCAGCCTTTCCCGCGCCACTTCCACTCGCGAGCGCGCCGCTACTTTGCGCGGTATTAGTGACGGTGCACTCGGCATAGTAATTGGCACTCACGCCATCTTAAGTTCCCGCCTGACCTGGAAAAATTTAGGGCTCATCATTATCGACGAAGAACAGCGCTTTGGCGTCCGCCACAAAGAACATTTCAAAAAACTGCGAGCGGCCGCTGATGTGTTATCGCTCTCGGCCACGCCCATTCCGCGCACACTCTCCCAAGCCTTATCAGGCTTGCGTCAGTTATCCGTCATCACCACGCCGCCGTCGGGTCGCAAAAGTATCGAGACGGTGGTTGGGCCAGACACGAATGAAACCATTCAAAAAGCCGTGCAGTATGAAGTGAGCCGTGGCGGGCAAAGTTATGTGATTGCCCCAAAAATCACTCAACTTTCCGCCCTGGCTCATCGTGTGCAACGGCTGGTACCAAAAGCCAGGGTTGGCATCTTGCACGGCCAATTGGATGACCGTGCCCTGGCCCGTACCATGCAACGTTTCGATACCGGCGAACTCGATGTGCTCGTTAGTTCCAGCATTATTGAGCACGGGTTGGATCTCCCTAACGCCAATACCCTTATCGTGACTTCGGCCACTCACTTCGGTTTAAGTGATTTGTACCAATTGCGCGGCCGCATTGGCCGCCGCACCACCCAAGGTCACGCCTATTTTCTGTATAATCAACAAGAGTTAACAGCTGTGCAGCGGGCGCGCTTAGCCGCCCTTACGGAAACAGCTCGCTTAGGCGCTGGTTGGGAAGTGGCCCGGCGCGATTTGGAAATCCGCGGCGCTGGGAACCTCCTCGGCGCCGAACAAAGTGGTTTCGCCAACACCGTTGGCGTACAGCTCTATTTGGACTTAGTCCATGAGGCGACTCACCACAAAATCGCCTCACGGACCAGCCTCGATGTCCAGCTACCCATCACCGCTCTTTTACCAACACATTATATTGCCGACCTCGATGAACGTACCCGCTGGTATCTCGCCTTAAGTCGGGCCGACAGCCCAGCGGCACTGAATCAACAAGTTACTCGCCTTAAAAAAATCTACGGTACGTTACCCAAAGAGGCACAAAATTTAGCTAAATTACTTGAACTGCAGCATGTCGCTGCTGCCGCTCACCTCACCTCCATTACCAGTCAAACCATCACACCGCCCGGCAAACCAACCCACGAACGATTACTGATCACCGGCAAAAATCTGCCCGAAACTTTGCACAAGCTTGGGCAGCTCGGCCCCTGGGTCGTCCGCGGTTCCACGCTCACCCTCGACATTCCGAAGATAACCGTAGAATTAGTTGAAGAATTGACTCGTGCTCTTTCTTCTCTTTCCCCTCTCCCTGGATAGGGAGAGGGAGGGCCTGCCTGCCCTGCCTACCGGACAGGCAGGCGGCAGGCAGGGGTGAGGGTTATAATGATTCCATGCCTCCCGATATCAAAATCATCCCCCAGTCCGACCCGCTCTATCCCCCACTCCTTAAAGAAATTCACCAGCCGCCAACGCAACTGTACGTCCGTGGCAATGTTGATATCCTGCAACATCCGCATTTGCTCGCCGTCGTCGGCAGCCGCCGTCACAGCCACTACGCCCGGCAGGCCGCCGAAAAATTATTACCGCCACTGGTATCCTCCGGCATTGTGTTAGTCTCCGGTTTCGCCCGCGGTGTTGATTCCCTTGCCCACACCGCTTCACTCCAAGCAAATAAACCAACAATCGCTGTTCTGGGTTCTGGTTTAAATGATGATGTCGCTTATCCCGCCAGTAATCGGCCTCTCATCGAAAAAGTTATCAAAGCTGGCGGCGCCTTAGTTTCCGAATACGCGCCCGATCGCAAAGCCTTACCGGCTTTCTTCCCGGCCCGTAACCGCATTATTGCCGGCTTAACCAAGGCCACCCTTATTATCCAAGCCGCCAAGAAAAGCGGCTCGCTCATCACCGCCCGTTTAGCTCTCGATGCCAACCGCGACGTGGCCGCCGTACCCGGCCCGATTACCGACCCCCTATCCGAAGGCACCAATTACTTACTCCAGCAAGGCGCGCACCTGGTTACGCACGCTAACGACCTCCTCTCCCTCCTTGGATTGGAAATCACCGCCACGACCGCTCCCGCCATTGACCCGCAACAACTATCCCTCGAACAAGTCACGGTTTTAAAACATCTCTCGGCCGAACCACAACATGTCGACAGCTTAATTGCCACCACTAAATTGGAACCGCAACTCATCACCGGCTTGCTGCTCGAACTCGAACTCTTAGGCTGCGTCGAACACCTTGGCGGCATGAACTACGTCCGGAAGTAACTTGACGCAAAATTCAATCCACGCTTTACTCCACTCATTGTCTTACTATGAAGTTGGTTATTGTCGAGTCGCCGGCTAAAGCGAAAACCATCCAGAAATATCTGGGCGCTGGTTTTATTGTTAAAAGTTCTTATGGCCATGTGCGCGACTTACCTAAAAGCAAAATCGGTATTAAGGTCAACGAAAATTACGAGCCGCATTACATCGTCCCCGCCAAAGCGCGCAAAGTCATAGCCGACCTCAAAAAAGCGGCCGCTAAGGCCGAGGAAATCTACTTCGCCACCGACGAAGATCGCGAAGGTGAAGCCATTGCCTGGCATTTGATTGAAGCCTTGAAAACCCAGACCGAAAAAGTAAAGCGCATTACCTTTACCGAAATCACTAAATCAGCCATCCAGAAAGCCGTGGCTAATCCCCGGGCGCTGGACACTAATCTGGTTAATTCCCAGCAAGCCCGGCGGGTGCTCGACCGCTTGGTCGGCTACGAACTCTCCCCTTTGTTATGGAAGAAAGTTCGTCGCGGCCTATCGGCCGGCCGCGTTCAATCTGTCGCCGTTCGCTTAATCACCGAACGCGAAGCGGAAATCGCCGCTTTTAAAGCCGAAGAATATTGGACACTCGATGCCGAGTTGTTAAAAGACGCTGACCTCGTCC
>CAYJWZ010000028.1:0-9976 GCA_964374055.1 uncultured Candidatus Saccharibacteria bacterium
TGGAACAAACTAGCTTCTCGCTACGCTCAAATTTTCACCGCAGCTCGTAAATAACATACGCCCGGTTGTCGAAGACTTTTTTGAGCGGCAAGGGTTCCCATGTAGTTCGCTCGGCAGCCGACAGAAATAAATAATCCGCTTCGCTCAAAACTTTTTCCTGCGCCGCTTTGTTTCCAGTCAATGCCGCTTTAACATCGTTTAGCACCATGTCATCCGGTGATAACCAGTAGTTAGTTCGCAGTAACGACCGGCCGGTGAAGAAGGGGATAGCAAACGGTGCTTCGGGGGCGGCAACAAAAACTGCGTTAGACACGGTGTTATCTTCCACCCACCACAGCGCTAACCGCTCGACACCGGTTATGCGCTGCTCATCTTTTCGCCATAAATTATCATGCGCGCTGGCCACGCTCGCCCCAGCCGGCAGTAAAAAGAAAAGTAAAATTGCTCCCAACGCCACCCATGCCGCCGCCTGCTCTACTAACCCGCGGCTGACATACAACAACTGCCTCCTCAACCAATAGAAAGCCTGAATCAGTGGGGCCACTAACACCGGAAAACCAACCAAAACGGCGTGATAGAAAAAGCGCGAGGCGTTCTCGACTACAATATCCCGGGTTGAGAAAAAGAAAGTGACGAAGCCAAGTAATACCAAGGCGGCACTGGCCACATGTAAGAACGACTTACGCGTTGTGGTAAGAAAGAAGGTGATCAGCAGCACAATAATTATCGGCGCCAGCCGCACCATATCCAGCGCCGCCGTATACGAGAAACCGGGCCGCCCAAACGCGCCGTTTCCCGGCGTCACCAGAATAAATGCCGCTACCAGCCCTGCCACTACCGCTACACACCCTGCTCGCTCCCCTATCGCTCGTTTTTTATCACCCATCCGAGTGAACATAAACACTGCCAGTACTGTCACCGCCGCTGTTCCCGTCACGGCATTCGCCAGCATGAGGAGCAAACCCAACACCACGGCTATGCCCACCCGCTCCTTAAGCAGTAAAGCCACCAGTAGCAAAAATAACCCCATCAAAAAGAAGTGGCTTTGCGGATAAATAAAGCCATCCCACGACAGTGCTAAAACATACAAAACCAGTGCGCCCTGTATCACTAATAATCTCCATCCCTCTTGCAACTTTTCCTGAGCCAGATCAAACAGCAAAAAGAAAAGTGGAATAGTAAACAGAATTTGGATATACGTCATGACCGGCAAAAAGTGCAGCCAGTTCGCACCCACCCCCACACTTTGGAAAAAACTGGCCACCCCAGCATGTAATAACGTTGGATATTCTAATGATCCATTACCGGCAAATGGGTTCTCGCGCACTAAGCCATCGGTCAGCAGCGAGCGCTGCACCAGCGCCCCAAACGTTGCCACATCACCATTATAAAAACTGTGGCTCACCCAATTGAGTCCTTGAAAGCCATTCACCCGGGCCACACTCCATGCCGCGGTTACAATGACCAGCAAAACAAGACCAATAGGAATATCGCGCCATCCGCTGCCAATACTGACGCGATATGGAAACTGCCACTTTTTGTATTGAATAGCCCACAAAGCCAGCAGAGTAACCGCCCCGACTAAAAATATCTGTTGCGCGGGAAGCGACGCAAAAACCGTCCGGTCCAGCAGTGTCAGCAGCAACCACTGCGTTTCAAACAGCGTTCCGGCCACCGCCAAAAAAGTTAACACTCGCTGGTGCCGAAACAGTATTCCGCTGCCCACCAACGAGGCCAACACTAACACCGCTATCCCTATACCCATACCCGCAGCATATCTGTTACTGTCATCCTATGAAAGTCTCGCTTATCATACCCGCTTATAACGAGGAAAAACGCCTCGGCTCTTTTTTAGAATCAGTTGCTGAATTCAGTACGCAACACCCCAACCTTATCAGCGAAATTATTGTTGTTGATGATGGCTCAACCGATGACACGGTCACGATTGCCAAAAGTTTTTTAGCAAAGATTCCCGGGCTCCGCGTACACCACCTGACACCTAATCAAGGCAAAGGCGCCGCCGTCCAGGCTGGTATCATGCAGGCCGCCGGCGAGTATATTATTTTTATGGATGCCGACGGTGCCACCGCTATCACTGAGCTGCCAAAAATGATTGCTGCTTTGAAACAAGCCTCGATCGCCGTTGGTAATCGTTGGCTATCCGGTGCTCAAACTGAAAGACATTCGGTACTACGGCGTCTTTCCGGCTGGATCTATCGCAACTATATGCGCTTCTTCGGCCTCGGCGCTGTCGATACGATGTGCGGCTTCAAAGGCTACCACAAAGAAATTGCTCAAAACTTATTCAAAAACCTACAAGAAAAACGCTGGCTGTTTGATACTGAAGTTGCTTACAAGGCTCAACAATACGGTTACATAACTAAGAATTTTCCCATCAAATGGGAATCGAAAGATGGTAGCAAACTCTCCGCCCTGGCACTCGGTAAGTCCGCCCTGGCCATTTGGCCCCTGATTCATCGACTTAAAAAAGAAAACACATGAAAATTGCCTTTGCCACCACCCTGAACCTCAACGCGTCTACCACGGTCGGCCGCATTATTCCCCTCGCCCAAGAACTCGCCAAATACCACACCATCCACCTCATCCATCTTGGCGACAGCCGCGCGCCAGCGCCGCTTACCTCACACACTGTCGGGCAAGAACCTTTTACTCGCACCACCAGTGGCAAACAACGACTACATGGAATCTCACTTGTTATAGCTCTAAAAATGATCGCTTTGCGCACTGCCCTTGCCCTTCAGCAAATTCGACCAGACGTAATTATCATTGCTAAACCACTACCCCATAACACAGTGGGTGTTGCCCTGTATCACCTTTTCCACCGGCGCGTAAAAATTATCCTCGACGTCGATGATTTCGAACTGACTGCCAATCACCTCACCTCCCTGGTACAACGCGCCGCCATTCATTGGGCCGAACGCAAGGCGGCCAAACTGGCTCGGTCTATTTTCGTTGCCACTCCATTTTTGAGCGATCATTTCTCTCAACTAACCAATAGCCAAAAAACCCCGACACTCGTTCCCACCGGATTAGACGCGACTCTTCTTAATAAGTTATCCCAACTGCCGCCAGCAACTGAGCCATCACTTCTCTACCTTGGCAGCCTATCCACAAGCTCCGGCCACCGCGTTGATTTGGTGCCCGAGATCGTGAAAAAAGTTCACCAACACTACCCCGCTGCCACGCTCACCATCGCCGGCCACGGCGACGACGAGACAGTCCTTCGCACTGCATTCGAACAAGCCAAGTTGAATACGGCCGTCCGGTGGGTAGGCCGTTTTTCATACCAAGACGTTCCGCCATTACTGGCCAACGCTAGTATTGTCATTGATCCGATAGACAGCAGTATTACCCAGCGCGCCAAAAGTAGTTTTCGAATAGTAGTGGCCGCCGCCGCTGGCCGCGCCGTTATCACCAGCGACATTGGGATTCGTCCACAACTGCTGCCCGCCGAGCTCCATGCTCGCTTCTTTGCTCAACCAGCTAACCCGCAAGACTACGCCGCTAAGATCATCGAGCGGCTGCAAAACCCGCTGACCCAAACCGAACAATTGAGCCTTAAAAAACATGCTGCCGCCTTCTCCTGGACGGAATTAGCCAAGCACTATATAAAGGCGCTAACCCTATGAATGCCTATCTGGCGGCCGTACGTACCGTGCTGGCCTCACTCTCTGTACTGCTTATTCCTGGCTTAGCAATTGTCGCGTGGCATCGAAAAAAGCTCTCACCGCCCCGGCTGTGGTTACTCCTCGGCGGCGCTATACTTTTCTTGCTGCTTTTTACGGCCTTTAGTATTCCCTTTCTCTTTGTGCATGACGGGTTACCCGCCGGCGACAGTCAAAAAGCCATAATCTGGGCCAATCTAATACAAGAAGAAAAGCGCCTGCCAAATTATCAACAAGCCAGCTCGTGGCTCAATCGCGACCCGGCCGATTTTTTCACCCCCGGCCTGCACGTTTTAGTGGCCGCCGTCAGCGCGGTGTCACCGTATCCCTTACTGAGTATTGGACTCCTAAGTATTGCCCTAGGCATTGCGACGGCACTTATTGGCGGTGCAGTTGCCGCCGAACTCACAACAAAATATAAGGTGTCGGTTTTTGCGCTGACTGTTATTTTTATTCTTACAAACTTTCGTTTTCTCCGCTATCTTCGTGAGCCCGGCTATCACTTACAGAATATTCTTGGAGAATTGTTACTCTTTGGACTGCTCTGGCTCATGCTACGGCTGCTTCGTAATTTTCGCTGGCCGGATCTAGTACTCGCCACCGCCAGCGCTATCGCCATCATCTTGAGCCATCAATTCACGGCTTTTGTGGCCCCGTTTTTGCTAGTGCCGCTCGGCCTGTTGGTTCTGAAAAAATATCCACGAGTAGCCCTTGTGGTCAGCGCTTTAGTTCTGATTGGACTACTTGTTTTTTGGCTGACCGGCCTTGCAGCTAAACTAGCGCATTTGTTTACCAATGACCCGCATTTATTAAACCTCACCCCCACCTTAGCTGACTATCCCCTACTCCTGTCACCCAGCCTCGTATTAGCCGGCCTGGTTGGCTGGATCTATCTAGCCCGCCCCGGAGGGGCGAGGCTCGCCCAAAGGGCGGCTCGTCTCGGTTTCGTCGCCGGCGCCGTTTTGTTGTTGGCACTTTCACAGGCACCGCGCTTCGGATTGGATATCCCGCCGGTTCGGGCATTGTTTTACAGTGTCGTGCCATTCAGCATTGGCGCCGCTTTTACTTTCACAGCGCTTGCCCGAAAACTTTCGGCTTTTTCTAAACTGCGCACACTGACGTTGACTGCCATACTACTCGCTATGACCATTCCCCCGATTTCGCAAGCATTCAGCCTCTCGCATGATATCCGCACCAACTCCACCCTGCTACCGGAACAACTCACTCTTATTGATACCCTCAAGCAAAGACACATCTCGCCAGCCGAAGCCATACTGATTGATGATTACAATCGCCGCTCCGCTTCCTGGCTGGTGCTGGCCGGCCAACCGATGTTCACCCGCCTAGCGGCCGACATTGCCACCCAACAAAATGAAGCCAAGCAGTCACCGTTGCGCCGTACCCTCTACTTAAACCAACTTGATTTCGAAAAAATATTTTCGTTGGGCAGCCAGCCGGCCATCACCAGCCTGCTCGATAAACATGCCGTTCGCTGGCTGACCGGCATTGAAAAAAGTTCGGCCACTGCTTTTGCCCATAACCCTATGCTGTACCCGGTGGCAAGCGGCGGCGACATAACACTATTCGAATACCGGGTTAGCAACCCAGCCACAAATACCTGGCTGCTCAAACCCTCAACGCTGGCCAATGACATTGGCGACGAGGAAGACGAATTTAAACATCTCCCGCTAAGCCTGCGTGCACCAAATATGAGCGAGCCACAAGCGGCCGGTAATCAGACCTTCCGGACAACGACCGCCCCCCTCATTCCTATTACCGCTAACGTTCACGATTACGTCGCCGTATTATGGGATCAAGACAAAGACAACAAAGCCGACGGCGCCCTACAACTACTCGTCCGATTCATAAAAGATCCAGGCCCGCTGGTCATAATAACCAGTACTGGCCAGCACTTGACCGTCCATCACGACCAGCCACTAACATTACCAGCCACCGCCGTTCCCTTCCCTGACGGTTTTATAACACTGCTCATTGAAAATCCCACCCGACAACCACTGGCCTTCGATCTGGTAGCCGTAGGTTTAGCCCCCACTCCGTAATATGCCCAAACAATCAGTGATTAGTGGTGCTCTTGTCTCAGTCACAGCTCAGGCCGTTGTCCTGTTGCTGGGTTTTATCACCCATCCGCTGATCGGCCGCCTATTGGGCACCGATGCCTATGGTGTGTACAGCGTCGTGCTTTCTATTCAAACTATCATCGGCATGCTTCTCACCCTCGGAATACCGCTGGCTGTCTCACGATTTGTCGCTCGCGATGAAGAACACGCTCAAAGTATCTTGTGGCAAGCCCTGCGCTTGCAGGTCCTGCTGGCGCTAGGCATTGCAGTGCTCACGGTCGCCGGCAGCCACCCCCTGGCTCGCCTTCTGGGCGATAGAACGCTTACTCCATATCTGGCAATGGTAGCTGTAATTGTATTATCGCAGGCAATCTATCCAATCTTCACCCAATACTTAAGTGGCCTGCACCGCTTCAATCGCCAAGCCGCCCTCACCACTGTCTACGCCATTGCCAAACTGGCTGGCGCGGTTGGTCTCCTGTTTATCTTCTATATCTATGGCGCCTTGCTTGGTTTTGCTGTTGGTGGTATCGTCGCCACCATCCTCGGATTTGTGTGGGCTAAAGGGGCCGGCGGTCGCCAGCGGCTGCAATTACCCACTCGTTCCTTTCTTTCTTTTGCCGGGACCTTTGTGTTAATTCTGATCGGTCTACAAATTTTAATAAATCTGGACCTTCTCATGGTAAAAGCCTTGCTGAAAAACAATACCGAAGCCGGCCATTACAGCGCCGCATCAAATCTAGCGCGCATTTCCTACTTACTTTTACAGGGCCTGGTATTTATTCTATTGCCAAAAATGTCAGCCCTGACCCGTCATGGCGAATCACATGAGCAAGCCATCCACTTTATCCGCCAGGCAGTGCGCTATTTAATTGCTTTGATTATCCCCGGTATCGCCATTGCTGCTACCACCAGCAAGTCGCTCATACTGCTTTTTTATGGTCGTGAATATGTGCCGGCCACCAGCGCTCTAACCATTTTAATGATTGGCCTGGGGAGCCTGGCTTTTTATCTACTCCTGATCACTATTGCCGCCGGTGCCGGCCGCGCCAGGGTTGGTCTACTACTGACCGTTGGGTTGCTTGCCTTCAGCGCCGGGCTGGGCTTCATCCTTATTCCGCGCTTTGGTCTCATCGGCGCCGCCTGGCAAACCACCCTCACGGGGCTGATTGGCTTGACCCTCATGACGGCCTATATCACGAAAACGTTCCGCATCTCTTTACCCACCAGAAGTACGATCAACATTATTATTGCCTCCGCTGTTGCCGTCCTCCCCACCTATGTCTGGAGTGCTTCATCACTCACCCTGCCCTTACAATACATACTCTTGGCTACTATCTATGTCGCAGTCCTATGGCTCCTTAAAGAAATTACCCCCGCTGATCGTCAGTATCTTAAACAGCTGCGTCCCCGTCATGACTAATCTTCGCTACGCACTTCTAGCTGTTCTGGCTGGCGTTATTCTAACCGGCATTCTTTTTGCGGCGCCGCTCCTCAAAGCAGGCGAACGCGCCATTACCCCGCTCGAAAATATTCACGGCATTCCCTTTCCCGCCCGGGACAACGCACAAGTAATAACTGAACCCCTCGCCCACGCGGATATTTTTCTGGTTGAACCAACTCTGGCCAAAAACCTAGCCCTTACTATAACCTTCCACCCCGGCAATCTCGACCGGCTTGGCGTTGGCATTCGTGAAAATGATTTCTGGCTAAGTTACACACCTACTCCACTTAACCACAGCACCTCCGCTCCGCCAGCCGGCGGATGGCGGACCACCCAAACGATCACCATTCCCTTAACGGATAAACTACAAGAAAAAGATCGTTCGCTTGATCTTATGTTCTTCGCTGAAGCTAAAAGCAGCGAAGTGCAGTGGGAATTAGTTAGTCTTACTGCAGCTACTACCCCAACCATGCCAACCAAGGCCCAACTTGCAGATTATCTGCGCAGTATCATTAAAAAAGAACGCGCCTTATGAAAACCGTCCCCCTCGCCCGGTTTATCTTCTTTGTCACGCTGATCAGCGCCGGCTTAGTCAGCGCCGCTCGCTGGTTCCACCCGGCTACACTTAGCCTCTCAGTAGTGTGGCTGCTGCTCATTATTGCTTTCGTCAGCGCTGCAATCATAATTTTGTCACATGACTGAACTCCGCCAAACCGCTTCCTCCGCCGGAATCATTGGTCTCACCGCTTTAGGCGGCGCAGTTGTTGGCTTTGTCTTACAGCTACTCGTCGCCTATTACTTCGGCGCTTCCGCCGATACCGACGCCTATTTTATGGCTGTCTCAACGTCTGAACTGCTGGGAAAATTGCTGCTCGGCGGCTCCATTACAGCCGTCTTCGTCCCCATGTTTGTTGAACGCATCACCCGGGGGGAACGTCATGAGGCCTGGCACCTTGCTCTTAATATTATGCACATCACCAGCGCACTCTTGGTCATAGCTCTGCTACTGATTGCGCTTTTTACTGAACCGTTTGTCCACTTTATTGCGCCGGGTTTTGATGCGGCCACCACCCTGCTGACTGTCAAACTCATGCGACTCTTGTTACCCGCCTTTTTATTTTTCTTTCTCGTTGCATTTGCCACTGCTATCCTACATTCCTTCAAGCAGTTTTCTCTGCCCGCCTGGGTGCGGGTCATCGCGCCCGTTATTTCCATCATCACGGTGGCGACACTCGCCCATCGTCTGGGTATTTTTGCGCTGGCAGTGGGCACGGTACTGGGCTCCATCGCTCAACTGGCTTTCCTGTTGTGGGGAATAAAGCGTCAGGGTTTTAGCTATCAATTTATATTTTCTCCCCGTGACCCCGCCCTCCGCCGCCTGCTCTACTTGGTCGCTCCCTTCATTATTGCCGTTTTAGCCACCCAGGCGGCTGGCATCGTCTATCGGATCTTAGTGTCCCACCTCCCCGAAGGCAGTTTGGCCGCCCTTAAATTCGCCGAAAAAATTACGCAGCTCCTCACTATTATATTCTTATCCTCCATCACCGCCGTTATTTACCCCACCCTCTCCGCCAAAGCCGCGCAACGCGATTTTGCCGGCATGCGTGATACTATCGCTTCTTCCATTCGCCTCATTACCCTTATCACTATCCCTTTAATCATTGGCGTTGGTTTACTGCGCCACCCCTTTGTTGCCCTGGTCTATCAGCATGGATCGTTTGACGCTGCGGCCGTTTCCGCCACCAGCGTTGCGCTACTCTTTCTCATTCTCGGCTTAACCATCAATGGCATCGGTTCTGTCTTAGGCTACGCCACGCTCGCCATACAAAAAACGCGGGCCTCCGTCGCCGTCTCCGTCGCTTCCCAACTCGTTGCTATCGGCCTCTTTTTCCTGCTGGTTCCGCGCCTCAAATTAGCCGGCCTGGCGCTTACATCTTCCCTGGTACCAATCGCCATCGCCGGTTTATACTTCTGGTACCTCACCCGCTTCATCCCCAACCTCGGCCGCGTTTTTGTGCATCGCAGTTACATAAAAATTACTGCTTTGGCGATCATACTCTATCTCGCCATCATCGCCTCACATCGAGCTGTTCTTACCCTCTCGCTCTCTAGCGGCCCCAGCACCCTCGCCCAGTTCCTCATCCCTACCGCCCTTGGCACCGCCCTCTACTTCGGCGGCGCCTGGCTGTTAAAAATTCCCGAAATGGAAGTCCTCATCACTATCGCCAAAAACAAGCTTCACCCCAATTCCACCCGCCGGGTGGAATCACGGGTCTCATAGTGCAAGAAAAAAGGCTGCGCATCATGCACAGCCTCGGTGAAAGTACCAGGTACTTTCATCACTTGTAAAGAAAAAACATCGGCCATATTGTGAGCCATAGAGGCGGTTTTTGTTAAGGGTGTTGGTTTGTCCCTACATTAACCGCCTTTTGTTAGTTTTGCACCACACTAAAGTGAGAGGAGCCAGAAACGTTTGACTAGCCTGTCACATGCAACATATTCTGTCAAGATGAAGTTTGCGGTTATTGAGTACACCACTAAGACGGGCAAAATCTGGCGCCCAACTCCGGAGCGGCCCAATTATTTGGGCGATCCGATTAAGGAAATCGACCCCACCAGCTTTGCCTGTTACACCACTGCTTTGAACGGCGAGCATATTCCCTTAACAGGGTTAATTGGCATCACTAAAGTCAAAAAGGCCGTGAAGCGGCTTACTGGTTCCTGGCCACCGGGATATTCCCTCGATTACTTAAAACAATTTGATGTTT
>CAYJWZ010000029.1:0-9304 GCA_964374055.1 uncultured Candidatus Saccharibacteria bacterium
CCGCCGCTTTTCAATTGGCTTGGGATGAACTTGATATCGCCCCGGACGATTTTATTCGCACCACCGAGCCGCGCCATAAACAGGCAGTGATAAAATTCTTTGAACGCTTAAAAGAATCTAGTTATATCTACGAGGATGAATATGAAGGCTTATATTGTGTTGGTCACGAAGCCTTCTTGAAAGAATCCGAGCTGGATGAACAGGGGAACTGCCCCGATCACAAAACCAAACCCGAGCACAGCAAAGAAACCAACTGGTTTTTCAAACTCTCGGCTTTTGCTGGCCAGCTAAAAGAACTCATTACGACCAACAGACTTATTATTGCTCCCGCCAGTCGCCGCAATGAAGTTTTGTCCTTCATCAAACAGGGCCTCGAAGATATTTCCATCTCCCGCCGCTCCGTCTCCTGGGCTATTCCGCTACCGTGGGACAAAGAGCAGACGATTTATGTCTGGCTCGATGAACTCTTTAATTACTGCTCGGCCATTGGCTACGGTGTCGATGATGACCGGTTTAAAAAATACTGGCCAGCCGATTTGCACATTATCGGCAAAGACATTATTAAATTCCACTGTATTATCTGGCCGGCTTTATTGTTGGCGATTGGTGAGCAACCGCCGAAAAAAATCTTTGCCCACGGGTTTTTCACGATCAACGGCCAAAAAATTAGCAAAAGCCTCGGCAACGCCGTTGACCCGGTGGAACTAGCCCACGAGTATAGTGCCGACGCCGTCCGCTATATCTTACTGCGTGACGTTCCTTTCGGCGCTGACGGTGATTTCTCGCCCGACCGCTTCAAAGAACGTTACAACGCCGACCTGGCCAACGGCCTCGGCAACCTCGTCTCCCGTGTTCTTAACATGTGTGAGAAATATGGTTTTGCGCCTCCCGCCCCTGACAAGGGGAGGGGCGGGGAGGGGTTTCTTACTGAAAAAATCGCCACTCATCTTAACTCCCTCGCCTTCGACCAAGCTCTGGCCGCCATCTGGTCCGAAATTTCAGCCGCCGATGAACTCATCGAACGTGCCAAACCCTGGGTAGTAGCAAGCACGGGCGATACCGAAAAACTTCAAGACATTTTATCAAAACTATATACTCAACTCGTGAGTATTAACGGCGCTCTTTATCCCTTTATGCCGGCCACGCACGCCAAATTAACAGAACTCCTACAAGCCAGACCGCTCAAGAAACCCGCTGAACCGTTATTTATGCGAAAAGTATGAAGCTATTAGTTACCGGTGGGGCGGGCCGCCCTCTGGGCGAGCCTCGCCTCAACAAAACATTATGAGACTTCTTATTACCGGCGGGGCGGGGTTTATTGGCAGCAATTTTATCCACTACTGGTTAGAGCAGCATTCCGATGATGAAATTACCAATCTTGATCTTCTCACCTACGCCGGCAATGAAAATAATCTCACCAGCATCGTCACCAACCCTCACTACCGTTTCGTTAAAGGTGACATTCGCGATGCCCGGCTCGTCAACGATTTGGTTAAAGAAGTTGATATCATCGTCCACTTCGCCGCTGAATCCCATGTTGATCGTTCCATCTTGGGCCCCGAAGCCTTCGTTGAAACGAATATCAAGGGCACTTTTGTACTGCTCGAAGCCGCTCGCCAGTTCGGTAAGCGTCTGCATCATATTTCTACTGACGAAGTGTTCGGCGCGCTCGAGTTAAACGATAGTCGCAAATTCACCGAAACTACCCCCTATGATCCTTCCAGCCCATATTCTGCCTCCAAGGCTGCCTCTGATCATTTAGTCCGCGCTTATCACCGCACATATAATACCGCCATCACAATTACCAACTGCTCCAATAACTTTGGCCCCTACCAGCACCCCGAGAAATTTATTTCCCGCATGATTACCAATTTGATTGATGGCCAGCCCGCCAAGGTCTATGGCGACGGCCAGTATGTTCGTGATTGGTTATATGTCAAAGATCACGCCCGCGCCATCGAAGTTATCCTCCAGAAGGGCAAAGTAGGGGAGACATATCTAGTCGGCGGTCTAACGCGCGATATTAACAATCTCGAAGTCGCCCGGCTGATTATCGAACACATGCAAGGTGTCAGGTACTCTAAAGAAAAAGTACCTGACACCTTATTGCAGTTCGTGCCGGATCGCCCGGGGCATGATCGGCGCTATGCTGTTGACTGGACGAAGATAAACCGTGAGCTTGGCTGGCAACCCGAACACAGCTTTGCCGACTGGCTCAAAGAAACCATCACCTGGTACCAACAAAATGAAGCCTGGTGGAAACCCTTGAAAAAAGAGGCAGAGGAGATATATAAAACATGATTGGTGTCTTCGACTCCGGCTACGGCGGCCTCACCATCTTGAAAGCCATCATCGCCAAACTACCAAACTATTCGTATATATATTTCGGCGACAATGCCAAAAGTCCCTACGGCTCGCGCTCCGCGGAAGAAATAACCGAATTGACCTGGCAAGGGGTTGAATACCTCTTCGAACAAGCCTGCCTGCCGGACAGGCAGGGCTGCCCCTTAGTCATCTTAGGCTGCAACACCGCTTCCGCTGTCGCCTTGCGCCCCATTCAGCAAGAACTGCTACCAAAAAAATATCCCGACCATCAAGTCTTGGGTATCGTTGTCCCCACCATCGAACAGATTACCGGCGTTGGCTGGAATGAAGGTGTCAGACACCTTGATCCTAGGGTGTCTGACACCTTAGTTGGCACCGTAGTTGGTATTCTCGGCACCGAGCAGACCGTCAAATCCCAGGCCTACGTTCAGGAAATTCATAAACGTAATCCGACCATTACTGTCATCCAACAAAGCTGCCCCGAGCTTGTTCCCCTCATCGAAGCCGGTGCGCCAGCTGGAGAAATAAAGCCCGTGATCGAGAACTGCCTGCAGCAACTGTTCGCTCAAAACAATACTATTAGCTCCGTCGTCCTTGCCTGTACCCACTACATCTTGATCGAAGACCTCATCCGCGCCACCCTTCCAGCACACATCAAACTATTTGACCAACCTCGCGTCGTAGCTGAAAGTTTGGCCACCTACCTCACCCGCCACCCCGAAATCGAAGCTCATCTCGACAAATCCCAACAACGCATCTTCATCACCACCGGTGATCCCATCGAAGTTTCGCGTTTAAGCACTCACTACTTCGGCGAACCGCTCAAGTTTTCTAGAGTATAAAAAGAGAGGGGTGGTTAGTCCCTCTCGTAAGGCGCATTAACTTGACTGATGGCTCCGTAGCTTCAATCTGCGATGCGCATCCAACAGATTGTTCTGCCGCAGAAAATCCTCCGTGAACTCCGTTGGCAATCCTACCGAGTCGTGGCGCAGGGCATTCAGGGCAGCTTTGGCACACCGGTCAGCGTATGACATAACGGCATACCCTCGCTCTATGCCCGTACTCCGCACCACGAAACCGTGATTCATCCAGAGCAGGAGGCGATGGCGTTGGAGCAGCTCGATGCTGATATCCACCAGACGAGCCGAGCCTGACGGAACGTACGGCACCACACCCACCAGATCGGGATCAATGCGATTGAGCCCCTCTGTCTGGGTGTAGATGACCGCATTGAACGCCGCAAATTCTCCCTCGATCTTCTTCTCCATGCCGAGCCGGATCAGATTGTAAGGATGTGCGTGAACTGTGGCCGGAGCATCCAACCTCTGACTGATACTAGCGGCACCAGCCAGCAGGTGAATGTGCAGCTCGATGGAAGGGATGGAGCCGAACTCCCTATTGCCGTAGAGGATGCGGATAGCATCACCCTTCTTGTTCACTTCTACGACATTGAGCAGCTTGCCATCCTCACCTTCTTGGAGAGTCTGCGCGATGGCGGGGATTTGCGAGCCACTGCGGGTGATGAGTAATACTCGTCCGCCGATGTGCTTGGTCAGCTCGTAGAAGTTGGGACTGGCGACCCCCTCGCTGCGGTAACCGGTGCGTCCATCATTACGGATCGATGCTAGCTCTTCAATTGTCCGCATCTCGAACCAGCGCGACGACCCTTGCCTGAATCGTTGAGCCAGGCTTTTGCTGGTTTCTTTTGAAAAAACCTGGCTGACGTCTCCAGCGGCAGCAGGGTGAAAATCCTGGTACCGAACGCCGAAGAACGCCAAGTCTCGGACAGCCCTATCCAGCTCTTCGTGAACACCGAGCAGACTGTGTCGAATACGAGCCACGGTTGACCTCCTTTATTGGTTAGTAAGTTTGGAAAGGACGTAGCGAAAAGGACGAAAAATTATCCTAATTGAAATTCTTACAAAGCGCAAGTTTAATAGTATACTTTTGTATATGGAAACTGGTAGTTTTGGTAGGGTACGAGATGCCTACGTGGCAGCTCGTCAAAAATTTCCACAAGATTTTATTGAGTATATTTGGCAGAGTACTACTTCTCTGCAACCCGCAATTCTTGATATAGGCTGTGGTAGTGGTATTGCAACCCGGCAGCTTGCGGAACATCCAGGAGCTTTTGTTATTGGTTGTGATGTCGACAAAGGTATGATTGAGGCAGCCCAGGAGACCCCTGTACCAAATGTTAAATACATTACTGCTCCCGCAAATAACCTACCTTTTGCAGCAGACCAGTTTGATATAGTCACTGCCTTCAGTGCTTTTCATTGGTTCAAAGATGCGCAGTCATTAGCCGAAATACAACGAGTTCTTAAAAAAGGTTGTCGCTTTTTTATCGTCAACAAAAATGATGTCCAGGGATTTAGAAAGGGATATAAAACTAAACTGGCAAATCTTTTGGGTAAAAAGTTGCCTAACCCCAAAGATCAGTACGACCCCTTTTTAATTTTGAAAAAAGCAAGTTTTGTGGATATGATAACCAAAATATTTATCTCAGAAGAGCAATTTTCACCAGCCGGTGCTCTGCAACATATTCAATCAGCAGCTGCCTGGGGTGTGGTGCCAAAGGAAAAGGAATATGCTGCACGTGAACTTATGAAAAATCATATTACTGAAACTATGATTAATGGTAAAGCGATCCGAAAAATGGAAGTTGTGGTTGTAAGCGGAAGAAAGCCTTAAAACGCACGCTGGTCGCAATCATCACCACCGGTGATCCCACCGAGGTTTCGCGTTTAAGCACCCACTACTTCGGCGAACCATTGACTTTCGATAGATTACCTACGTAGTATAACAATCTCGGCAAATCAGCGTGATTTGTCGTGGTTTGATCTTTCCCAGTCCAATAACATCATGCAAAGGAGCTCCAATGATTCTTGACTACCATTCAGCCCAACCTTTTCTTGCGCGATGGCGAAAAAAATAGTAGGCTGCTGAAGCAGCAAACCGCTCATTTAATCGAAACAACTACTCTATGAGACGCTATAATGCCCAGGAAATCGAAGCTCTCACCAACCACGATCGCTTACTATGTAAGCCTCCGCATCGTAATGATGCCGAGCGCCGGCAATACTACGCTCGCTTTATCAATCGACTTCTCTGGCGCTATTTCACGGCGCAAGACTGGCAACAAGTAGCGCGCCTTTTACCTGATTTGAAAATTGAGCCCAAACTGAAAAAGACAACCGAATTTCTTATTGCCCGACATATACCGTATACTCCGAACGCTGCGGATTAGGACGCATGTCCAACTGGGGTTTTCTTTTACTAATGTTGATCTTTTGTTTAACTTATAATAAGCTATACCCATGACAGCTTTAGTTGGTTTAAAGGAGTTACGGAAGAACGTCGCCAAGTATGCCCGACAAGTGCAATCTGGCCAAAGTTTTATCGTCATGAAGCATTCCAAGCCGTTGTTTAAGATTACCCAGCTTGATGAAGGTGGCCGGTGGGAAGAGGCGATTGACTTCACCAAACTGAGTCGAGGCGGAGTGAATATAGACGATCTCCTGACTCGACTGTAAGATGGTCGACCGGATCGAGAAAGCCCTGCGCCGACTGTCTGACAAAGAACGACGAGCCATCAAAAAGATATTGCAGCGCGTTAAGTCGGGCAATGTAACCGGCCTGGATATCAAGAAGTTAAAAGGAAATACCGCCATCTACCGCCTGCGAAAGGGAAGTATACGGATCATGTACGCAGTCGGAACGAACCGGAACATCAAAATTCTTGCCATCGAACGGCGATCAGATACGACCTATAGCAAATAAAGATATGAACAAAACTATTCCAAAAATCACCGGAATATGCGCGGGCCTGGGAAATTGTTGCCGAGGAGGGCGCCCAGAACATTTTGGAGAAAGTAAAAAGGGCATAATACCTCCACGTACTCAAACCAAGATTCACCTCTCCCACTGGAAAAATAAACTATAGCGCGTATAGTAAGAATCAAATATGACCGACACCAACTCAACCAAACCTTGGGGCAAGTCTGTTTCTATTGATCTGCATGACTGCGATCATGAACGTCTCACTGACCCGGCGCTGCTTAAGGAATTTATTGCCGAAGTCATAAAAATTGTTGGCATGGAAGCCCATGGTCCATGCTATGTTGATCGCTTTGGCGAAGGTGACATCGAAGGCTACTCGGCCATGCAATTTATCAAAACCTCTGCCATCACCGTACACCTCGACGAGGTCGGCCACCGCGCCTTTATCGATATTTTCAGTTGTAAGCATTTCGAAGCCGCCCCCGCTGAAAAATACGCCAAGGACTTCTTCGGCGCCAAAACCAGCAAAGTAGTCGAACTAACCCGGTAGCCAGTAAGCCTAGCCCTAAATACATTGACTTGAATTGTCTTCTGTGCTTTTATAATCTGTCTAGATCGTTTCTAGGCTAGTTCTCTCACAACCGAATAAATCTTCTTAGTAAAAAGGGAGACATTCCATGCTCAAGACAGCGGTGATCGGCTTGGGACGACAGTCCCTCGAGGACCACATTCCTTCCGTGATCGAAAGCGAGCTGTTGAATCTTGTCGCGGTATGCGACATCGATCAAGGCATCGTTCGCGCTACTGCCGAGAAGTTTAAGGTGGAAGGATTCGAAGACGTGAAGGACCTGGCCGGAAGTGCTAAATGCGATGTCGCCATAGTGGCGGTGCCACACCATCAGTATCTTCCGATCGTCTCCGCGCTAGCTGACGCTGGCATTCACATCATCAAGGAAAAACCGTTTGCAACTCACATTGATGAGGCTTGCTCAATTCACAAAGCGGTGAATGGCAAAGTCTTTCTTGGTGTGGTGTCGCAGCGGCGGTTCAACCCGATCTATCAGACCTTCCCCCAGATGCAGCGGCGGATTGGCAAAATCTACTCGATCGAAGGCAAGTACACGCTCAACATCGCCGAGCTCAATAAAGGCTGGCGCGCGTCGAAAGCCTATGCCGGCGGCGGAGCCTTGGTTGATATGGGATATCACTTAGTAGATCTGCTCGTCTGGTACTTCGGTACACCTCAGACGGTTACGGCGCGAATCACTCGCGGCAACCGTCCGGACCAAAAGTATGATGTGGAAGATACAGTTAACATGCTGTTCGACTTCTTTTTGCCCCAGTCCTACGAGGAAAAGACTGTCGGTAATTTCCTGATTTCCCGGGTGTATCCCAAGAAGCAGGAAATCCTGACAGTCTACGGGGTGAAAGGCATTGTTGAACTGCAGCGGGGGCAGATTCGCCGCTACGACGTTCATGGTCAAGAGGTGGAAAAGCTGGTTCGTCATGAAGGCTGGCCCTCAGCTCTCATTGATCAACTCAATCACTTCGTGAAAGCAATTGAGACGGGCGACCGATGGAGTCTTGAAACGCTCAACGAATACCTGCCCCATGTCGCGATCATCCAAGCAGCATACGAATCGGACAGCCGTTTGACATCGTCTCAACCAGAAGAGTACCTCAAGAAAGCACTGGAGGTGTGCAGTGAATAGTCTCGCAATCGCAGGCGGTCCGAAAACAATTGAGCCTGCCAAGGCTCGATTCGAATGGCCGCGAATTACGCCGGACGCGGAAAGGGCGGTGCTTGATCAACTACGATCGAGCATCTCCATCTACGACCGATCCGGCATCTTTGCCGAGTTCGAGCAGAAGTTCGCCGACTACCATAGAGTTCAATATGCGCTGCTTTCCAATTCTGGAACCAACGCCATCTTCTCCATGTTCGAAGGCATCAATCTGCAGCCGGGTGATGAAGTGATCTGCCCCACCTACACTTTCTACGCCACAGTCAGTCCGCTGATGTATACGGGCGCTATTCCTGTGTTCTGCGACTGCCGTGGGGATGGCAACATTGATCCGGATGAGATCAGGCATAAGGTCACACCTCGAACCAAAGCAGTGATCGTGACGCACATGTGGGGCATTCCTTGTGAGATGGACAACATCGTCGCCATCTGCAAGGAGAATGGATTACTGCTGCTCGAAGACTGTTCTCATGCTCATGGCGCTTCCTACAAAGGAAATAAAGCGGGAACCTTCGGAGATGCAGCGGCGTGGAGTCTTCAGGGACAGAAGGTTATTAGTGGTGGCGAAGGTGGCATTATGCTGACCAACAACACTGAAGTGTTCTATCGAGCTCTGCTCCAAGGACACTACAACAAGCGGTGCAAGCAGCAAATCCCGGCTGATCATCCGCTGTATCGATTTGCCCTGACCGGGTTTGGGCTCAAATTCCGGGCTCATCCGCTGGCCATCGCGATCGCCAATGAGCAGTTCGCTCACTTGGATGAGTGGATTCGGCAAAAGCAGGCCTACGTCTCACTGCTCATTAGTGAATGGCAGCAGTATCCGTTCCTGCGGATGCCTGAATATCCCGATCGGCAACCGAGCTGGTACGCATTCGTGATGCAGTTCGACAAGAGTCATTCCAACGGTATCACGATTGAACAGTTCACTAAGGCGCTGTTAGCAGAGGGGCTGGTGGAAGTCGATAGACCGGGCTCAACGTGCCCAAATCATGATCTGCCGCTCTTCACTGATCCGCATGAAGTTCTGCCTCGGCTGTATCAGCAACCTCTAACCCACTCGGGACAGTTCGACAGAGCAAAGCCCTACTACCGAAACGCTATCAAGCTGCCGGTGTGGGCGTTTGCACAGGACAGGACGGTTGTCGAAAAGTATGTGGAAGGATTCCACAAGGTCTGTCGCGCTGTGCTCGATACGCCTGAAGTCTTTCCTGTGTGAGCTCAGGCAGATGTGGCATACTGACATCAAATTCAAACAAGGAGAATTTATGACTCAAAGCAATGTCGACCAAGCGGCCATCGATGCACTCAAACAGCAGCTGGCGCAAGACGGCATGGAAAAGACTGTCGTGGGCGCCATTGTCATCGACAATGGCAAGGTGCTGCTGCTGCATCGCGCGGCCGGAGACTTCATGGCGGGACTGATCGAGCTGCCCAGCGGCACGGTTGAT
>CAYJWZ010000029.1:9314-9684 GCA_964374055.1 uncultured Candidatus Saccharibacteria bacterium
GGTTGATTCGAATGAAGAAATTCTCGACGCTCTCACGCGGGAGACTAAAGAGGAAACCGGTCTTCAGGTAACATTGGTCGAGCAATACACCGGTTCCTTCGACTACGCGTCGGGATCCGGCAAGAAGACACGACAGTTGAACTTCCGTGTTCAAGCCACTGGATCGGTTCAGGTTAATCCTGCTGAGCATGACGCTCATTTCTGGGTGGATCCGAATAGTTCAGACTTCGATACCCTAAACATCTCGGATGAGACTAAGAAGAGTATCAAAGACGCGTTGTAAACAATGCGGTTCCCTCGGCGGTTTTCCGTCGGGGGATTTTTTTGCAAAAAAGACAAGCGCGTGGATTCTCTTGCCCCACGAAGTCAC
>CAYJWZ010000030.1:0-9668 GCA_964374055.1 uncultured Candidatus Saccharibacteria bacterium
CACCTTCTTCAATTGGCTGCCAGTTTTGAATCGTCCGCTTGATGGGGGAATGCGTTTCCGGGGCGAGCCCGTGCTGGGGACAACCAAGACTATCCGCGGCTTGGTATTTGGCATTATTTTTGGCTCTGTAACGGCTTTAATTCAATATTGGCTGCAACCCGTTACCATGCTGCAGCCTTTACATATACGGCCGCTGCCAACGGCACTGCATGCATTCGGCTTCGGTGCGCTCCTCGGCTTCGGTGCGCTCCTCGGCGATGCCTTGAAAAGCTTCTGTAAACGCCGTTTGCACATCGCCTCTGGTATCAGCTGGCCACCGTGGGATCAAATTGATATCGTCATTGGTGTTGTCCTAGTGACGTGGTGGATTGCGCCCTTACCCATCCTCCATGTCATTACTGCTTTTATCATAATTGGTTGCGGCATGTTCATCACCAGTTACGTTGGAAAAATAATGCGCATCAAAAATGCCATTTAAGTTGCATACAATTTGTAGTATAGTAATTGCATGCTGGAAATTTTCTTGAGGGGGAAAATTTCTATTTCTGGTGTGAACCATTCCCTTGAAAGGAGGTGGAACAGTGATGGCTAAAAAGAAAAGGCGCAAAGCGGCCAAACGTAAGACGACTCGTCGCCGTTCCACAAAGCGCAAGACAAAGAAGCGAAAAACAAAGCGCCGACGATAGTACAACAAAATCCCCTTTACCCTGAGCTAGTCGAAGGGCAAGGGGATTTTTGTGTATGCTGAATACATGCTCGGCCTAACCCATCAGATGATCGCGCTCTTGGCTGCTCTGTGGCTGTTGACTATCTACCCCGTTTCTCTTGGTTGGTCTATCGGGGTCATGGCTATTATTGCTGTTATGGTTGGGGCGCTGACGCCGGATCTGGATCACCCCACTGCCAACCTGTGGCGCCGTTTAATTGGTGGCCGTCTCTTTGGCATGCTCTTTAATGCGTTTTCTGGTGGCCATCGCCACTTTACCCATTCCTTGATCGGCATTGCGGCCATTGGTGGGGGAACACACTATGTAGCTACCCACCTGCTAGCGCCACTATATATTCCGGTCGCTCTCGTAATATGGCGCGCCTTTATGATTGGCTATATCTCGCATCCGATTGCCGATACTCTCACTGATCAAGGTGTACCATGGCTGTGGCCTCTGCCATGGAATATCAAGATCCCGCCCGGTCATAAAGCCGTCCGAGTTACCACGGGCAGTCTCGTCGAACGTCTCCTCGTCCGCGGCGCCATCATTATCTGTGCTGTGTTACTATTAACTCGTCATTATGCCACGCTTATCCATCTTTTTGGTAAGTAGTATTGCGCTCGCCACTATTGCTCTTCCGGTCTTGGCCACGGCCGGTGTTACGCGGCTTGAGATAGAATTGCCCCCCGGACTTGCCTCACCACCCAGTCTTTTGCAACAACTGGGTATGTTATTAGGTATCCGCGCCCCGCGCATCATCCGACCGGCGGTCGGCACCAGATTTACCGTCAACGCTTCCGCCTATGCTTCCTCCCCCTATCAAACCGATGCCACGCCGTGCACGACCGCCGCTGGCACCACAGTTCGCCCCGGCATCGTCGCCACTAACTTCTTACCGATCGGCACTATCGTTGACATTAACGGTCATAGATTTATTGTTGAGGATCGTATGAACTCCCGCTACGCCGGTTATTTTATGGATATCTGGTTTCCTTCCACCAGCCAAGCTCGTGAATTCGGCCGCCGTAAACTGGTTGTTACTATCCTAAGCTATGGCGAAGCTGGCCAAGCCCTAGCCATCAGTCCCGCGCCAGAAAAAAATAAAACCGTAGCCGAAGAAGAACCCGAGAGTTTTCTCGAGAGAATTTCCAGCTGGTTAACTGCTCGAGTGGCACTTGATCCTAACCGCTATGATGTTAAATGTGGTGATCTGCCCGATGAAGAGTTTGTCCGGCTAAACAAACTTATCAGTCCTGAGTAAGTATGCGTCGTTTATTTATCTTAAGTCTCTTTGCTAGCCTGGTGCTCGCACCAAGCCCGGCCCACGCCAATACGGTTTTGACGAAAGAGGTACCGATTACGGCCGATCGCGCCGCCACCGCCCGCGGCCAATCACTCACACTGGTTGTTGAAACACGCAAATGGGTGGTACCGGCCAGCGAGACTCGCCTGTGGTTTAAAACCCGTCTTAGTGAAGACGGCACCACCCTAGTACAACTCCGCCCGGGCGCTATCTATGAGTATCTCAATAGGTATGTTTCGCCCCGTGTCAATCAGCTGGGTGCCAACAGTCGCTTTGCTTATGTAGCCGGCAACCTCCATTTACTAAGCCCTGGTTATAAAGGAAAAATTGTTGATGGCATTAAAACCTCCATGGCCATTCGTGATGCCTTAGTCGCTGGTCGCGCTACGGTTGCAGTTACCATGAAAGAGTATCGCCCCGCTATCTTTTCGGCTGAGGATTTCAAAAAACTTTCTTTCCCTGATCTGTTGGGTATTGGCGACAGTAACTTTGCCGGCAGCCCGAGAAACCGAATTCATAATATTATCGTTGCCACCGAACGCTTTAATGGTGTCGTCATTACGCCAAATGAAACTTTTTCCTTTAATAGTTATCTTGGTACGGTCGATGCCGCCAACGGCTACCTGCCCGAGCTCGTTATTAAGGAAAATGTTACGACGCCGGAGTACGGCGGGGGTATTTGCCAGGTATCCACCACCGCTTTTCGCGGTGCCATGGTTGCCGGTCTTAAAATCACTGCCCGACAAAACCACTCTTACCCCGTTAGTTACTACGGCACACCCGGTTTTGACGCTACTATTTACCAACCCGCTCCTGACCTCCAGTTTATGAACGACACCGGTAAACCCGTCATGCTGAAAACCAGCGTTATCGGCACAAAAGTTAGATTCGAAGTTTGGGGCACGGCCGATGGCCGACAAGTTACCATCAACGGGCCGTTTGTGACTGATAAAAAACCCGACGGCTCGCTGACCGCCGCCGTTGCCCAAATTGTGAAGAAAAACGGCCAATCAATTCGCGAACAGAACTTTGTTTCCCACTATCAATCTCCCGACAAATTCCCAACAATCAGAAAAGCTAACGGAGGCTAGAAAATAACCCGCTGCGCCCCGCGAAGCCCCGCCGGCTGGCGGGGCGAAGTGGGGACAAATTCCCAACAATTCGTGCTGCCAACGGCGGCTGACACTCTGCTCTGTTGATTTTTGTTGCGCTCCCTATAGTGAGTAGTACAAAAGCAAAAAAATGTCTTTGCTTTTGGGAGCTATGCCAACCGTAAGGGGGTCAGCGATGATAGACGTCGACGCGAGGGAGGGCATGGCCGCCAACAATAATGACCGTCTGGTTGAGCACGCGCGTTTACAGCAAGAAATCGCGCGGTTGCAACAGAATGTGAAAAGCTTGCGCGGGGGAACCTGTCCTTTAAGTGGTCAGCGGGTGAGGGAATGCGCTAATCATCAAGAGCGGCATGCCCCACTGCTCAAGGCACAAGCAAAGGTCTTAGCAAGGTTGAAGCGCCAGGAAAAAACCTATACCGCGGCCTAAGCCACGAAAAGCAGACACATCATCTTGAAACAGTGTGTCTGTTTTTTAATCAGTTAGTAGCCCACGTGTCACGAAATTGGAACCCAATTATGCGCTCGATGGAGCGGATGTGGTAATTCCAGCAAACCAAAGTACATGTCCCGGCGCCAGCCTAAAATAACTAGGAGGAGATACAGTGGCGCGAAGTGTTGCACAATACATTACTACGAGTAACATTTAACGTAGCGTTCTTTACCACTCACCAATACCGTTCCTGAAAAGGAGGATGGCATGCCGGTCACTATTCAGTTTGATTTTGAAGCAGACCATGAGCATGCCCTCGATGTTCTCTTCGATATCGAGGCAACGTACAGTGGTTCTGGACGGGGATGTATCCTCGTGTCCGTTGCTGCTGCACGAACACTGCGAGAACGCGGAATCCGTTACCGCGTCATTGCCGGTCGACTTGAGGAGGAGCCACCCCATGCCCCGACAGCGTGATTGTCTGAACTCACTTTACTGGGCCCGACTCATGTTTCTGAGATGGGCTCATTTTTTATTCCTACAAATCGTGTAGCTCCAAGGGGAGTCGAACCCCTCTTTCCGCCTTGAAAGGGCAGCGTCCTAACCGATAGACGATGGAGCCATAAGCAGTCAGGTGGTATTGACAATAAGTAATTTTCCGCCACAACGCAAACAATTGACTATCAATCAAAGATAGGGTAAGGTAGAGTGTTATGAAAAAGCCGGCTGTAAGCATCATCGTCAGTCTACTGGTATTACTAACGCCGGTAGTAAGTAGTGCTCAGCAACTCAGAGAGCCCACGGGGTTACCGCCCTGCCTGCCCGGGAATGACGTCTTCTTGTTCGCAAATTGGCCATGTGATCCCAATGCTCCCGTACCGCCCGTGCCGCCACCTCCCAGTGAGCCACCCGTGAGTACCCTGCCACCATGCGCACCGGGAAACAATGTCTTCCTCTTCGGTAACTGGCCGTGCGATCCGAGCCGTCCCTATGTACCACCGCAACCGACCAACCCTCCCTGTCGCCCCATAATACCCTACACTACCGAACCACTGAGCCCCTATTATCCACCGCCATGTTCCACCCCAACCTTGCCGCCGTGCCCGCGCTGCCCAAAGACAGGCAACGCCTCGTGCCGATACTTTGTGTCGTGTCAGCCACCAACTGCGCCTCAACCACCATGTCATTGGTGGATGTTGCGTTGCATACTAAAATAACAAGTGGTTTTCCTTTACGCCGTGCCCCGCGAAGCCTTGGCGAAGGGAGGGCCTAAGCTATGCTGTCACTATGAAGTTGTTAGCCATTGAAACGTCATGCGATGAGACGGGCATTGCGGTTTTGGAACAAAATGGTGAGGAAATAACCGTCCTTGCTAATGCACTTGCCTCGCAGGTCGACATTCATAAAGAAACCGGCGGAGTAGTGCCCAACGTGGCTGCCCGCGAACATGCCAAAGCCTTACCGCCGTTGCTCAAAAAAGTAATGACCGAGGCCAACGTCACGAGCCTGGAAATTGATGCTGTTGCCGTTACGATCGGCCCCGGCTTGGAGCCGGCACTATTTCAAGGGGTGAACCTGGCTAAGGAACTGGCTGCCAAGTGGCGCAAACCGCTCCTGACGATAAATCACTTAGCTGGTCATGTCTATTCCGCACTACTCACGCCCAGTGAAGATTTAAAACAGTGGTCGGCCGCTGGCAGTGCCTTTCCGGCACTTGCTTTAATTGTTTCTGGCGGACATACGCTGTTAGTGAAAGTGAACGGCCACTTACAATATAAAGTCTTGGGCTCCACCCTTGATGATGCTGCCGGTGAAGCCTTCGATAAAGTTGCCCGGCTGCTCGGCTTGCCGTATCCCGGCGGCCCGGCATTGAGTCAACTGGCTGCCAAGGGCGATCCAACTAAATTTTCTTTTCCCCGCCCCATGAAAAATTCCGGCGACCTCAACTTCAGCTTCTCCGGCCTTAAAACCGCTGTGTTATATAAACTGCGCGACTTGAAAGGGGTCAGGAACTCCAGGGGGTCAGGAACTTTATCTTCAGAGTTCCTGACCCCTTCTCTGACTGCCGATATCGCCGCCAGTTTTCAAGCCGCCGTGGTTGATTCATTGCTCACCAAAGTAAAGCGCGCCGCACATGAAACAAAGCCACACACCATGCTTCTGGCGGGTGGCGTGGCCGCCAACACCGTCTTACGGGTAGCTTTGCAAACACTAGCCGACAAAGAAAAAATTCCGTTGCGCATCGCTCCGCTCGCGTTGTGTGGCGATAACGCTGTCATGATTGGCCTTGTCGGCCTGTTTATGTTCGCTGCCGGGCAGACTGCTTCAATTGATAAAGTTGAACCCCAGGCTGGCCTGAAGCTGTGTTAGGCTGTGAGTAATATGAGAGAACCGGCCAAACAATACGACCCCCAAGCCCACGAACAAGCTATTTATAAAAAATGGGAGGAAGCCAATGCCTTTGCGCCCAAAGCCGATGCCCGGGGGCTGTCCGCCGAATTGGCGGGGAAACCGTTTATCATCATGCTGCCGCCGCCCAACATCACTGGCACCTTACACATGGGGCACGCTCTGCAAGACACCATTATCGACACCCTTATCCGCTACCACCGCTTAAAAGGCGAACCCACTCTCTGGGTACCCGGCACTGATCACGCCGCTATTGCTACTAATCGCATCATCGAAGAGCAACTGCGCCAAGAAGGTACCTCGCGCCATGAGTTGGGGCGCGCCGCATTTTTACAGCGTGTCGACCAGTGGTATATCACCACCGGCCAGCAGATTATCAATCAAATGAAGCGCCTCGGCGCCTCGGCCGACTGGAGTCGCCTGCGTTTTACGATGGACGAACGCTATGTGCAGGCGGTTAACGAAGCCTTTATCCAGTATTACCAAAAGGGCTACATCTATCGCGGCCACTCTATTGTGAATTGGGATCCACTGTCGCAAACTACCGTCTCTGATCTGGAAATCGAATGGAAAACCGCCAAAGCACCATTATATACCTTGCGCTATGGTCCATTTGCCATCACCACCGCCCGCCCCGAAACAAAATTCGGTGATAAGTACGTGGTTATGCATCCTGATGATAAACGCTATACCCAGTATAAAGACGGTCAACAATTTACCGCCGAATGGATCAATGGCCCGATCACGGCCACCATCATCAAAGATAAATCAATTGATACATCATTTGGTACCGGCGCCATGACCATCACGCCGTGGCATGATGCTGTGGATTTTGCCATTGCCCAGCGCCACCAGCTCGATATAGAACAAATTATTGATTTTAACGGCCAGCTGCTGCCCATTGCCGGCGAGTTTGCCGGTATGCCAATCACGGAAGCTCGGCCCAAGATCCTCGCCAAACTGGAAGTGAAAGGCTTAATCGTGAAAGTGGATGAACAGTACGAACATAGCGTGGCCCGCAACGAACGCGGCCAAGGCATAATCGAACCGCAAGTAATGCGCCAGTGGTTTGTGAACATGCAGAAATTAAAAAAGGAGACGATGAAGGTGGTGGAAGAAGAGCAGATAGCTTTCGCGCCACCCCGCTGGAAAAAACACTTCCTGCAATGGATGAATGCGCTGCATGACTGGAATATTAATCGGCAAATTTGGCTCGGCCACCGCATTCCCGTCTGGTGGAAACCCGGCACGCGTGATACCGACCATGAGCAAGGGAATTACGTTGTTTCGCCGGAAAAACCAGCCGGCGACTATGAGCAGGATCCGGATGTGCTCGACACCTGGTTCTCCTCGGCGCTCTGGCCGTTTGCTACGCTCGGCTGGCCGGAGAAAACTGACGATCTCAAAAAGTTCTACCCGACCTCCGTGCTGGTCACGGCTCGCGACATACTGTATCTCTGGGTCGCTCGTATGATTTTTTCCAGCCTGGAATTCGTTAAGCAAATTCCGTTTACTCACGTCCTTATTCACCCCACCGTGCTCACCAAAACCGGCCAGCGTATGAGTAAAAGCCTGGGCACCGGCATTGATCCACTCGAGCTGATTGCCAAATACGGTGCCGACGCCACCCGCTTTGGTCTGTTACATCAAATGAGCTATGACCAGCAAGCCATGCGCTTCGACGAAGCCGCCATCGTGGCCGCTCGTAATTTCGCCAACAAAATCTGGAACATTGCCCGCTTTCTGAATACGTTGCCGGATCGCCACGAACCATCACTGGCTGATGACTGGATGATAGCTACACTCAATGATCTCGCGCATGAAATAACCGGTCTGCTCGACGAACTCAAAGTCGGTGAAGCCGCCCGCCGCCTCTATGACTTTATCTGGAGTGACTTCGCTGACTGGTATGTGGAGATTCTTAAAGGCGAAGGTTCCGCTGCTACCGCCAAAAAATTATTCCAGCAACTCCTGACCTTGATACACCCATTTCTTCCACATCTTACTGAAGTGTTGTGGGAACAAGCAGGAGGGAAGAACATGTTAATTATTGGAAAGTGGCCCACGAGCAGCTCGCAAGAAAATGCTGCAGCCATACATGCCATCACCGAACTCAAATATATCGTCAGTACCATTCGCCGCGCCCGGACAGTACTTGGCCTTACCGGCAACATCACTATCTATCTCGAAACCGTTCCCGCCATGCCCGCCTCCGTTGCGAAATTAGCCCGCGCCGAACTAGTGCCTACGGCTCCCAACCAAGCACTCCAGTTCCCTATGAATAATGGCCAAGCCCTGTTCCTAACCGCCCCTGAAATTACCCCCGAGCGCCTTATGGCCACCAAAGAAAAGTTACAGAGCGACCAGCTTAAACTTGAGTCGCAACTTGCCAAACAACGAGCGCTTCTCACCCAAATGCAAACCAGGGCCACCCCAGTCGCCGTGGCCAAAAAAACCACGGAAATCGGGCTGCTGGAGCAGCACGTTAAGGAACTCGAAAAAAGTGTGCAAATCTTAGAAGAAGCGGTATAGTATACTCAAAGCTATATGCCCCAAGAACCAAAGTCATTTTTCCAGCGCTTAACCGGCGCCCGCCTCCTCGGGCAGCATTACCAAGCGGACGATAATGAGGAACAAACCGGTGATGAAGTCGCCATTCATGACCATCCGGCGCAGGACGATGAACCGGAAATCAGCGAACCCGTCCACGATCACGAAGAAAACTATTCAGATGAAAACACTGGTACCAGTAGCGAGGAACAGGAAGGGCAGTTAACGGTTGATGTCTTTCAGGATGATCAAAATATCGTTATCCAAAGTACTATTGCCGGCGTTGCGCCGGAAGATCTCGATGTCTCCATCACCAACGACATGGTGACCATCCGTGGTGAACGCCGCCGGGTATTTGATATCGATCAGGAAGATTATTTCTATCAGGAGTGCTATTGGGGTACCTTCTCCCGCTCCATTATTCTCCCGGTGGAAATTGATGCCGATCGCGCCGAAGCCAAAATCAAGAATGGCATCTTAACCATCCGTATTCCCAAAGCCAACGCTGCCATGACGCGCAAGCTGCGCGTCAAAGCAACTTAATTTATATTTCTCCCCCTTACGAAGGGGGAGTACCCCCGCCAAGGCGGGGGGGTAGGGGTCGTGTTACAGTATTTTCATGCCTACTCTCGTTTTTTGGCTCATTCTCTTCGGTGTTATTTTACTAATCCCGACGGCCTACGCCGGAAAAATTGGCGCTCCCTATGCCCCCACCCGTTTGCCAGTCGTTAAAAAAGCCTTTGATTGGGCGGGTATAAGCGCCAAAGATACGCTCGTTGACCTCGGCGCTGGTGATGGCAAAATTTTACTTGAAGCCACTCGCCGTGGCGCCACTGCCGTGGGCTATGAGCTCTCGCCAATTTTATGGTTGGTAGCTTGGATTCGAATTATTGCAGGGGGTAGGGGTCGTGCCCAGTTGCATTTCGCCAACTTCTACAAACAAACGCTTTCCCCAAAAACCACCCGCATTTTCGCCTTCTTAATGCCCAATAACATGGCTCGCGTGGCGGCTTTTTTAAAACAGCAAAAATTACCAGACAAAACGCTCGTTTTTGCCTATGCTTTTCCTTTTACGGAAGCCGAGCCACTCACCGTCATCCGGGCTAAAAACTGCGCCCCCTTGTATATCTACGAGCTTCACGCTATCACTA
>CAYJWZ010000031.1:0-5213 GCA_964374055.1 uncultured Candidatus Saccharibacteria bacterium
CAGCCGACCCCACGATAATAGGACTTTCATGATCATGATAGGGTGATGTCGTAACCGCGACCGTCTCCACCACCGGCGGCATATTCGCCTGGTTCAACGGTACCAGTTGCGGCTGTGCCGGCCCAACGAAGGGTTGCAACACAAAACTCACCATCGCCACAACGCTGGCCGCAATTACTTTTAGTACTTGTACAACTCCCCCCAAAAAAGGATTCATAACAACCGCTTAAGTATACCACCTAAATCTCACAGGCTTCGCGGGATTCCGCCTCGCATGTATCCACACCCCGCCCGCCGTTGGCCTGATCGCTCCCTGGCCCACCGCGCAGCTGATCATCCCCATTATCGCCCTGCATCAGATCAGCACCCCCCTCGCCTTCTATAACATCAGTACCGTTTTTCCCCCGCAGGTTATCGTCCCCCTCACCGCCAAATATAACGTCTTGTCCGTTGCCGCCGCGAATACTGTCCGCTCCCGCCCCACCCAGCACACAATCCTGACCATTGCCGGCCCGAATATTATCGTTGCCTTCAAAAGCAATAATCAGATCATTCCCGTTCGTTCCCCGGATATTATCACCCCCAGCCGTACCAAAAATCGGCTGGCCACTGAAGTGTATCGCTTCACAGGCAGCTGGCAGATCAAACCCAATCCCCAGCTTAATAGCAAACGTCGCGCTGTCCTGCTGCAACGTATTACCGGCTGTCGGATTAAAGGTGACGGTAAAAGTGAACGTGGCATTGGCCGCCGGCGCCAGAGTCAGCAGGGGAATACCGCTGACGCCTGCACTATCCGTAAAAAAGTTAGCCAGTGTCTTCGGCCCCGTACCACTTGCGCCACCATACACATCACGGCCGCCACTCGAAATCACCAGCGCCAATGCACTGCTTAATCCATTGCCGGCGGTTTTAATACCCCGCACGGCCACCGGCCGCGCCGTCGGCGCGTTATTCGTCACCAACACAGCGTGTGTTTCAACTTCACCCGGGGCAAAGTTTGTGGCCGTAAAAATCGGATTGCCGGCTGGCATACCCCAGTCAACAGTCAAATCCCCGATCGCAAAGGCCGTCCCGACCGGCAAAAAGACATCGGAACGATAAGCAAGTGTCGCTACCACGGCCAACCCCACCACCCACGCCGTCAGCCTGATAACATGTTTTTTCATGGCGTCTCGGTTGGACTACCACTGTTCTGCGGCTGCGACGTTGTGCGCAGTACAAAATCGGTCAAATTATTATCCGCATCAAATCCATTCCCCTTCGTTGCATCCACGCCCGTCATCGTTGCCGCCGTTGAAGTCGACAGTGCCTTCCGTTCGATACTCTGGTTCGAAGCCGGACTCGGCGTGAAAGCCGTACCTTCCACAAATTGTGGATTAGAAGTTGCGCCCCAGGCTACTTGATCAACTGTCGTATCGTCAGGCTTACGCAGCGCCACACTGTTATTATCGCTTAAGTTATTGCCGTTTGACACATCCGCTCCAATAGAAGTATCAAACCCGCCCGCAGTATTCGCCCATAAGAAGAAACCATGGGCCGGAATTGATTTACCCGCCCCGATCGCTACCAACGAACTTTCCGTTCCGGCGCTATTTTTAAGTCGCAACTTCCAGCCATCCAAAGTCACCCTACTCGAAGTCGGGTTATACAGTTCGACAAAATCTTGATTGGCAGTTGACCCTTTAATTTGCACCTCACTAATCACCGGATGATCTGTGCCAAAACTGGCCGCCGCCGCCAACACGTTATTCGTACTTGTCCCGCTATCTGAAAAAAGTGCCCAGCTGGAATGCGTCATTATCATACTGGCTGCCGCCAATACCACCAGTACTTTCGTCACCGGCGGCACTGTTTCGCCGCGACGCCGTAATTCTTTAATAACAATCCTCACTTCACTCAAAATAACCAGCAATGTCGGTAACACCACCAAGAGTACAAATCCGATTTTCGTTTTTGCCAGCGCCAGTGCCTTGCCCACCCACGGCACCACGAATAATTCTCTGCCGATAATATCACCGTCATACACTGCCCAGCCATCTGCTTCCGCATTAGCATCACCTTTCGTCTGATAACCGGCTTGAGACACCGCCACAACCCGATGCGTAACAACTTTGCCGTTTTGTTCTTTAAAAGCAATTACTTGCCCTGCGTAATAGGGCCCCGATTGTGGTCGTACCACCACCACATCCCCCACGGCAATGGCCGGCACCATACTGCCGGAACGAACAATCAGCGCGCGGTTGCCCAAGAGCGGGGTGGCAAATATCACTAAACCCACCGCTCCGATAAGCAACGTGCCCACCACCATCCAACTAACCAGTTGTATAAACTGCTTCAACCTGATGATAGTAAGAAATGAAGTTTACTGACCAGCCCCTTGATGCAAGGTTGCCGTGAAAGTGCTCGTTACGCTATCGCCCTGCACCGCGTTTGGCGCTGTGCTAGCAAGCTGCACCACCATGTGCAACGGGTGATCAACGCCGGTATCCGTCAAACTAAGCTGAATACTACCGGGAATTGAATGACTTCCTGCTAGCGCCGCCCAATCTTCTAAATCGGCAAAACCATTGGCATTTGAGTCAGTAATCAGCGATAAAATATTGACGCTGTCATATTCCAAGGTCGTGATCTTGAGATACTTATCCATGTCGTCAGCTGGCGCACTCACCACAGTAGCCAAAGCAACGTGCACAGTATCCCCCGCCACCGTACCCGAGTTCTTTAACTGGAGTGTCGCATCAACTGATGCTCCGCCCGGCGTCATATTTGTCCCCGTCCATGTTTCTGACACATTATCAATCGCCGTCTGATTATCATCCGACAGCACCAAGTTAAATGACCCAGCGGTAAATACGTTGTTTGAACTTGTTCCGCTATCGCTGAAGAATGCGAACGTCGCGCCGGCGGCCAAGGCCAGCGAGGCAAAGATGGCCACACTACTTAACACAATTCGTTTATTCATTACAGCGCATCCGCCCGGACTACTGTTTCGGAGTGTACCCCCGAAGGATCCGTATGACCGGCACCGAGCGCTTCACCTAGCGCCACCAATCCGTCCCGCACTTGCTGCCAAGTGGCACCCGGATGGGTCGCGATGTACAACGCGGCCGCTCCGGCCACATGCGGCGCTGCCCCGGCCGGTTGAACCGACAGACCCACTACCACCAACAAAACAACCGGCGCAACGAGTTGCCAAAACTGCCGCATAGCCCTAGCATAGCACACCCAACGGGGGGTATGCTGAAAGATAACCATGAACAAAATCAAGACAATCAGTATCGCTTTTATTACCGCCTTGATCGCTCTAACGCTCGGCGTACTGTGGTCGCAACAGCAAGCTGCTCCCGTCGAAGATAAACAACCTGGCAAAAAAGTGACCGTACTCACTACTTTCTTCCCCCTCTACGACTTTACCCGCAACGTTGGGAAAGATCGGATTGAGCTAGCTATACTCTTCACGCAAACACCAGAAGTATCTTCGTTGAGATCAGAAGATGTGCAGAAAATTAATCAAGCGGATCTCCTCGTTAAAAATGGTGTGGGGCTAGAGCCAGTAATCGATGATCTGGTCAAAAGCAGCGACAACAAAAACATTACTGTCGTCGATACCAGCCAAGGCGTTTCGATCGCCGCTGGTGACCCACACATTTGGCTTGACCCACAGAATGCTATTATCCAAGTACAGAATATCCGCGATGGACTGATAGGCGGTGATCCGGCTAATGCTGCTTTTTACCAGCAGAATGCTGAGACCTATATCCAGCAATTGCGACAACTAGATCAAGCGATGAGGGCCGGTTTAACACCGCTCCCCAAAAAAGACTTTGTTGCTTTTCACTCGGCCTTCGGATATTTTGCCAAACGCTATGGCCTCAATCAGGCCGCCACGATTGAAGAATTCCCCGGCAAAGAGCCATCACCACAATATCTAGCAGAAGTCATCGCCACTATTAAACGTTTACGGAGTGGTGCTATCTTTTCCGAGCCACAATTTTCACCGAAAGTTGTTGAGACTATTGCCCACGATCTAGGTCTGCCAGTGCGGGTACTTGATCCGGTTGAAACGGGCGATCCGAACCGGGATTCGTATATCTCGATCATGCGAAAAAACCTGCAAACATTAGAAGAAGCGTTTCGGTAGCAATGGAAAAGATTATCTCGGCCCACAATCTCAGTGTTAGCTTGAGCGGTCACCGCGTCCTTGATGACTTATCGTTTACTGTTCAAAAGGGTGAGACGGTCGCTATTATCGGCCCCAATGGCGCCGGGAAAACTACCCTTCTCAAGACACTGTTGGGCTTTATTCCCTATGAAGGCACTATCACGGTTCTCGGCAAATCGCCGGTTGCCTTACACACTCCGCCGGCGAAAATTGGTTACGTACCGCAGCGGCTTGAGTTTGATCGCACTATGCCCGTAACAGTGAAAGAACTGCTATCCATCCATCTTCTACAGCCAGACCAACAACAGATACCGAAAGCTTTAGCGCTCGTTGCTGCCCAGCCACTAGCCGGTCGCCGCTTGGGAGTTCTGTCTGGGGGGGAGTTTCAACGCGTACTGGTCGCCTTGGCACTACTGAATAAACCAGAGGTACTGTTTTTGGACGAGCCAGCGGCTGGTATAGACATGGAAGGAGCCGACGAGGTGTACAAAATCATTAAAGACCTACAACAAGCACAGGGCTTGACTATTGTAATTGTCTCGCACGATGTCGATGTTGTTTTTCGGTACGCCACCACTGTGTTGTGTGTTAATCACCGTTTAGTATGCAGTGGCGTACCAATCGAAGCACTGACGAAAGAAACGTTGGAACAACTCTACGGTGCTCACCACACCGTGTATCCGCATAACGAAAAAGACCATGCTTGATTTTTTACAGTTGGCATTTATGCAGCGGGCACTCCTCGCCGGAACTCTGACTGGGTTAACCCTAGCAGTGCTGGGTGTCTTTGTGGTGCTACGCCGCTCGGCGTTCTTTGGAGATGCCGTGGCTCACTTTGCTTTTGCCGGTATTGCCTTAGGATTTCTTATCGGTATTAACCCGATAGCCGCCGCCATTGGTGTGTCTCTTCTCCTGGCCGTTGGCATGGGCATGATTCAAAATCGCGCACCCGGACAATCACTTGATACTATTATTGGTATCTTTTTCTCTGGGGCGGCCGCGTTGGGTATTTTTGTCATTGGGCTTTTACGCGGGTATCGAGTCGATCTCT
>CAYJWZ010000031.1:5223-9664 GCA_964374055.1 uncultured Candidatus Saccharibacteria bacterium
TCCGATCTTTCTCTTTGGCGACATCGTAGCGATCACGGCCCAAGATGTATTATTTTCACTTTTCTTAATGATAGGAGTGGGTGGTGCACTGTTGTACAGCTGGCGGCCACTTTTTAAGATTACGTTTAACAAAGAGATTGCTGCCATAGCTGGCGTACGCGTTGCGCTCCATGAATATATCTTCTTGGGGTTGCTGGCTGTTGTCACCGCGGTAGCAATCAAGATCGTGGGGATTATTCTGGTGCCAGCCCTACTGGTTATCCCGGCGGCGGCGGCAAAAAATCTGAGTCACAGTTTTCAACACATGGTCATCTTTTCGGCACTCATTAGCCTGGTAAGTGTTGTCGGTGGTCTGGTCGGCTCCTTCTATCTCAACACCGCCTCGGGAGCGACCATTGTGCTCTTGAGCGTTTTACTCTTCCTCACCAGCCTATTTTTGAAAAGAAGCTAGACACCTTTCGACCTCCGAACACTCCAGAAAAACCCGCGCCCGGCGAGGGCCAGCGCCAGCCGGGGAAAAAATTCTGATTGGTGAGAGGAAGGTGTCAGTGAGAGGAAGGTGTCAGGTACTTTCACTCATTCAAGCATTGTCAGGCACCACGTCTTATTAGTGCTATGCGCCATTGTTATCGGCCGGGCCAAGACTGATACCGCACAACAGTTGTTGCCTGGGACTTGGCGCCGTAGTACAGCAATGCACATTCGTTAGTTCAAGCTTTTAGCCGCCAGTCCAATCGCCAGAATACCAAGAAAATTGGCAACGAATGAAATAAGGAAGAACACCCGGTGCCGAGTCTTGGCAAAGCCAAGTAGCGCAATTCCAAGCTCGTCTGGTAAGGGTGAAGCAACTACCAGAAAACCGACAATAGCCAGTACCCAGCGAGCGGACGGTAACCGAAGAATCTTTTTAAGTCGGCGTTTTCTCTGCTGCAGCAAAGACAGCATGTCTTCAGTGAGGCGATCACAGATAAAACGAAAAATAAGGTAATCCCCGGCCATCGCACCCAGTGCGCCAGTCAGAGCGATGAGCCATAATGAGTTGGCTTGAGCCAGTTCTCCTAAAACTACCGACGCCGGAGCGACCGAAAAAACAGAGGTGAAGAGAACGCCGGCCAGGAAACTGCCAATCAGGCGCTTCTCACCAATATCCGTCAGGAATATTTCTAATGCACTCGACTTAGAGATAAGGACGGCAATGAAAATACTCAAGATGACGATACCGAGATTTTGGTAGAGATGATTGTTTCGTTGCTGTTGGTGGCGATGCATGTTCTCTATTGTACTCCCCGGACTTCGCAATGCCATCCAGCCATTCCCGGATAAAGCCACACCCGGGAGAGCATCCGGAGAAAAGCCGGTGACGGTACTACCAGATCAAGCGGTGCAGAACATGCTCGCGGCCAATGTCATTGATCGGATTGGCGGGCAAGCGCTGGTTGAGGAAGTACGACAGGGTAATGTCCAAACCATTGGCCAGGTGATTGCCCTGGGGCTGCGTAACAATGTGCCGGTCTATGAAGTACAAGGAGTCAAAGAGCAGCGCTTCTTAGGTTTCTTCCGGGTTACCACTGATGTGACGGTGACGGTTTCAGCCGAAACGGGAGAAGTGGTGGATACTACGCAATCTCTTGGTGATCGGATCATCGATTTCTTTTCAATGGCGGTCTGACATAACTATGAACAGGCGCACGTTACCTGGGCCTGGCCACAACCATTACATTTTGGCATACAGTGATCGCCACCGCAGGCGTGATTAGAATCATGTGCCGCCGATTCCGCTCCACACATATCACATTTGTAGCCTTCGGCAGCCATCCCGCATTTTGAACAGTTATCCATGATTATCACCTCCTTGCATAGCTTCAGTGTACGGAATTACGCGGTATACTGAAAGCATGGGATATAAAATTGTGCCGGCATTGGGACTGGATTTTTTAACGCCGATCTATGATTTTTCCTGTAGCCTCGTAGGCTATGGCAAACCACTGAAACAGAAAGTGCTAAAGGCAGTCGAGTTTCGGTACGGCGAGAGCCTCCTTGATGTCGGCTGCGGGACGGCCACGCTGCTGATGCTGGCGAAATCCCAGCATCCGACTTCGCGAGTAGTGGGTATTGATCCGGATGAGAAAATATTGCGGATTGCTCGCAAGAAAATGAGTAACGGCTATGGCTTAGACATTGAACTTATCAAAGCTGGCGCTGAACAGCTTCCTTTTGAGAAGACTTCGTTTGACGTGGTGGTGAGCTCGCTTGTTTTTCATCATCTGCCAACTGATATAAAGAAACAGGCCCTACGGGAAATACACCGTGTCCTGAAGCCTACCGGCCGATTCTTACTGGCCGATTTCGGACCAGCTAAGACCATGCTCCCTAAAATCCTGTTTTCATTAGCGAGATTGCTTCATCTCGAAGAATGGAACTCTTTGCAAGATAACATTCATGGCCGAATCCCAGTATTTTTGCGGGAGGCGGGATTTACTGTGCATGAAGCAGCGCCACTCTATCGCGGTATTCGGTTTTGGCTGGCCACTAAAACTTAGGACTACCAGCCGTACTCTTGGCAGTTAGGTTAGGTAGCGGCGCGCGAGGGAATTGAACCCCCATCTGGGCGTGGAAAACGCTCCGTCCTGGCCTTTAGACTAACGCGCCATGTTGGTTATTCATACGTAATTTCAATCCGATCTTTATCCTGTATAGGATAGTTCTCAAACTCCGTGCTGGGTTGTCCATTCACCGTCATTTTCACTGCCCCTTCAGTGTCACCACAAGTATCAACCACACACCGGCTGCTGAACTGCTTGCCCCAGATCTCGAAAAACTTGCCCAGTCGAATGTCGTCTTGGCGAACGGCTCGATTCATTTCCACATGAATTTGATCATTCACCCTATGCGTATGCATGTCTTGATGAGCAGCACCCCCTACGCCGATATTGGCCGGTATTTCTACAGCCTGGCCCTTGATCGTAATCGAGAGTTCAAGGTGCCAGTGGATACCGCGGCGAGAGACCAGCTCCGGTGCATCCGGTGAACGAACAGTCGTGACAATAAGCCAACCGATACCGAATACGACCGCTCCGACTACTGCCCACAAGGCAGTTGTCTTGAAAACATTTTTTTGCTGTCGTGCTTTTATTGCTTCCTCCTGTTGTTGATCAGATGGCATAGTCATAGATTTAATAGTGATCACTGGCAATCGGCACCGCGCATACGTTGGCTGCCTGGATACTCTTCGCACTCCAGACGACGGAAATGGCCAACAGCGCGATGCTGAGCAGGAGAAATTCTTGTCCGCCCAGAGGTAGCCGGGCCAGAACAGCTGATGCTCCAAGAGACGTGAACGCTGGGCCTAATAGGTAGCCACTACACGAAGCACAGCCGGTGCCGAACACAGCACTCAGCACACCCCCGGCCACACTCCCGGTGGCGTACATGCTCGTCGCTGCACTTTTGTGCCGCACTGAATAAAGTAATAACGCAGTGTTAATGCCGAAGATGATCGAGAGCACGACAATCAGCACCGCCGAAAGTGTGGTCACATTGGTGCTAATACCACCCAGTAAACGGGCAAGGAGCAGGCCTTTATCGGTCATTGTAAAGAGTGGTGAGAACAGTGCGGTTTTAATAAGCGCAACATTATGCAGCCAGAGTGATACCGCAAACGCTGCCAAACTAAAACCCAAGCCCACTCCCGCATAGCGCCGGTTGCCGAATACTTCAACGAATGATTGTGAGACTGTGCGATGGAGTGGCATACGTCAGTTATTTACTTTTTAAGGCTTGATCCACTAGCTGCTTTACCGCTGAATATGGCTGTGCTCCGGAAAGTGGGAGTTTCTGCCCATCCGCTGTTAAGACCACGCTATATGGTGTTCCTGATCCACCGGCTGCCTGCGCGTCGGCGAGATCATCAGCCACATGTTGAGCGTACTTACCGCTGTTCAGACATGCTTCAAACTGGGAGCGATTGAGTCCAACCTGTTCCGCAATTTTTGGCAGTTCTGCCGGATCAAGACCATTATTAGATGGCGTGACTTCAAAGAGCTTATCAATATACGCCCAGAACGTGTCATTGCCGCCGAGTTCACCGGCACATTCCGTCGCTTCCGCTTCCTTGCGCGCCTTGGAGTGTATAGCATCGAGCGGGAAGTGCCGATACACCCAACGAACGTCGTTCGGGTATTCAGTTAAGAGCTGTTGCATCGTCGGGTGAAATTTCTTGCAGAAAGGGCATTCTAAATCTGAATATTCAATGATAGCCACTGGCGCACTCTTGGGACCGCGAACATGGTCTTGGTCAGTGATGGCTCGAACTTGCCCGACAGGTGGCTCTGTTGGCTGTGCAGCTACCGGTGCACTACCAACTTGTTGATTCGTGGACGCGGGCTGACCTGGTGTTTTAGTATTACCTAAGTAGACGGCGGCAGCGATCAGGCCGCCAGCA